>NZ_JBMFWJ010000021.1:0-47744 GCF_049965395.1 Acidibrevibacterium sp. | reverse complement strand
GACATCGGCCCGCGCGCCATGCACGGCGCTATGGATCACGTAGCCCGCCTGGTTGATCCCGATATCGGTGTGCGGATTAAGCAGAACCCGGCCGGCGAGATCGATGGTGATCAGGCTGGAGGCGGTGATTTCTTCATACATCCAGCCATAGGGGTTGATCAGCAGCCGCTCGCCGCCCCCGGGCGCGTCCTCGGGAACCCGCACGGTGATGTGGTTATAGACGAGATCGCTCATTCCGAAATGCGCGACCAGGCGATAACAGGCGGCGGCGTCGAGCCGCGCCCGCCATTCCGCCGCGGTGACATGCGCCCGCACCTGATCGAGGCCGATCCCCGCCGTGCCGGTGGTCTCGTTGGTGGGCGGCGCAGTCGCGGTGGTGTCTGACATCTCTCATCCTCCTCGCATCAAGCGGAAATAGCGCCGGGCCAGGGCGAGAGCGCGGCTTCCGATCAGCGTCGCCGCCCGGCGAAGCGGCCGCCTGGTGGCCGGGACCGCGAAGCCACGGGCGATCAGGGCGTTGACCTCGGCGAGCTGAGCCTTGAGGGCGGCAATCTCGGCATCGCGCTCGGCGAGCGTGGTTTCGCGCAGATAGACGTCATAGCGGGCCGCCTTGTGTTCGATGGTCATGGCGGCGAGCCGGTTTTCGGTGGCGCTGAGCTGACGCTCGAGCCGCATCAGATAGCGCGTCGCCGGGGTTTCGGCGCGCCGGCGCTCCTGCAATTCATGGCTCTGGAAGCGGTAGAGATCGGGATGGACGATGTCGCTCGCCTGCTCGCGCGGCCAGCCGGTATCCGCCGGCAGGCGGAGCCGCGCCCGTCCAGCGTCGTTAGCGTAGAGGAAGACATTCTGGCGATACCAGAATGGGATGCGCCGATCGGTCCAGATGCGTGGGCGGATGACGTCATGCGGGGTATAGCCGTGGGTGGCGAGCAGCCCCGCCCAATAGCTCGGCCAGCGCTCGTTGATGTGATGGGTGCCGTCCTGGCCGGGGATGGCGGCGCTGAATAGCACAATATCGGCGAGGGCGCAGAGCTCGGCGATGAAGCTTTCGCCGCGCGCCGCCGGTAAATGCTCGGCGACCTCGAGCGAGAGCGCGAGATCGAAACGCCGCGACAGCGCGATCGGCCGGGCGAGATCGGTCTCGCGGAACTGCGCTGGTGCGATCGCCAGCGCCGGCGCGGCTTCGCCGCCATCGAGGCCGAGAATGTCGCTGACCCCGCCGCGCGCGAACGCCGCGAGCCAATGGCCGGCACCGCAGCCGATATCGACGACCGCGCCGAGCCCAGGCAGCATCTCAAGGATCAGCGGCACCACCAGCGCCGCCGCTTCCGCCGTGCCTTCGGCATGGCCGATGAAAAAATCCTGATCGTAGATTGCCTTGAGGTCAGCCCCGCTCATGCCTTGCCTCAACCCCCCTCAGCGAGAACCGCCGCGAACACGGCGGGATCGACATTGCCGCCGCTGAGCACTGCCGCGATGGCCCGCCCTTTGGCGGGAAACTTGCCGGCGAGCAGGGCCGCCAGCGCGACCGCGCCGCCGGGCTCGACGACGAGTTTGAGATGGCGGAACGCGAACGCCATTGCCGCGCGCACCTCTGCCTCGCTGACGACGAGGCCGCCGGCGAGATGGGCGCGGTTGATCGCGAAGGTGAGGCGCCCAGGGCGTGGCGCCAGCAGCGCGTCGCAGAACCCGCTCCCCGTTTGGTCGTTCGCAACCCGCTCACCGGCGGCGAGCGAGCGCGTGGTATCGTCCCACCCCTCGGGCTCGACGGCGTAGACCCGGGTCTCGGGCGCGACCCCCGACGTGGCGAGCGCGCAGCCGGCGATCAGCCCGCCGCCGCCGGCAGGAACCAGCAGCGCCTCGGGCGTGATCCCGCGCGCGCGGCTTTCAGCGAAGATCTCGAGCGCGAGTGTCCCCTGGCCGGCGATGACGTCGCGGTGGTCGAACGGCGGGATGATCGTCGCGCCGTGCTCTTCGGCGAAGGCGAGAGCGAGGGCCTCGCGGTCCTCGCGGGCGCGGTCATAGAGCCGGATTGACGCCCCCCAGCGCGCGGTGCTTTCGCGTTTGATCGCTGGGGCATCGGCGGGCATGAAGACGCTCGCCGCGATCCCCGCGGCGGCGGCGGCGGCGGCGACCGCCTGGCCGTGATTGCCGGAGGAATAAGTGACGATACCCGCCGCCCGGGCCGCTTCGGGAAGCTGGCGCACGGCGTTGGTCGCGCCGCGCAATTTGAAGCTGCCGGTCTGTTGCAGCGGCTCGGCCTTGAGAAGGATGCGCCCGCCGGCGATCTCATCGAGCAACGGGTGGGAGAGAAGCGGCGTGGTCACGATCCGGCCGGCGAGACGCTCGGCCGCCGCCAGCACGTCCGTGAAAAGAGGCGCATCTTCGGCCATCAAAACCTCTCTCCTGGTCGTGGCAGCAGCACCGAAGGCGGCGCGCCCTCGTCGAGGCGCAAACCATACAACCGGTAGCGCTCGGCGGTCACGCCCCGACGCTGGCGAATGACCTCGCCAAGCCCCGTGCTGCTTGGATGCTCGGCGCGCCGCGCGCTCTCGACCAGCAGCCCGGGCGCCGCCGCAAGCGCCTGATCCGCCCGCGGGAGCGAAAACAGCGCCCAACGCGGCGCGACCCCGACCACGACGACAGCGCGCGGCAAGAGCCAGGCGAGCATCGCCGCCTCGCCGTAATTTTCGTCGGCGACGAAGGCGGCGCCGCTCGCTTGCCGCGCCGCCTCGATCCGATCGGCCCATTCGCGCCAGCCGCCGAGCCGCGCCAGCGTCGGGTCGAGCCGCGCGGGAAGGGCAAACGGCGCCGCGACCGCTTGCCAATAGACCAAGCCGGCGATGGCGAAACCGAGCGCCGCCGCCGGCGCCATCCATCGCCGCCAGGCGTCGGCGAGCCCGCCGGTTGCGACCAGCGCCGCCGGATAGCAGATCGCCGGCCAATTCGCCTGCACCCGGTCGCCGATCGCGTGTTCGAGGAAAACCAGCGCCGGCAACGCGCCGACGGCGAGCAAAAGCCCGTCTCCCGGCGCCCGTTCCCGCCAGAACCGCCGCGCCGCGGCGACAACGCCGGTCACAGCGAGTGCAAACACCAAAGGTGTTGCAAGCCCGATCTGGCCGGCGAGCAATTCGCCGAAAAACCGCAAACCGGGATGCCAGACCGCGCTCCGTCCGCCTTGTTTCGCGAAACTCGCGAAACCATGCCCGGCATTCCAGGCGAGGACCGGGGCGAAAAGCAAAATTCCTAGCCCCGCCCCGCCCCAAACCGGCCAGCGCCAAAGCCAGGGACGCAGCGCCGGCACCGCGATTAGCCAGAGACCCGCGCCGACGAACAGCAACAATCCGGTATATTTGCTGTCTATGGCGAGGCCGGCGAAAAGACCGGCGAGCAGCCACCAACCGCCTTTGCCGGTCACGACAAAGCGCGCCAGCGCCCAGAGTGTCGCCGTCCAGAACAGCAGAAGCGGCGTATCCGGCGTCATCGTCACCGCCCCCGCCGCCATCAGCAACGTCGCATTGAGCAGTATTGCCGCCCACATGCCGGCGCGCCGGTCGGGAAACAGATCCTCGGCGGCCCATGCCAGAAGCAGCGAGCCGATTAGCGCCGAAACCGGCGCGAGCAACCGCACCCCGAGTGCCGAGGGGCCGGCGAGGATGGTCCCGAGCCGTATGAACAGCGCCACCATCGGCGGATGATCGAGATAACCCGGCGCCAGCGCCCGCGACCATACCCAGTAATAGGCTTCGTCCGGGGAGAGAGGCGTTTGCGCCGCGACCCAAAGCCGCACGCCGGTCAGAGCGAGGAGGGCCAGGAGAAGGAAAGGCAGGGAAGGTGAGCGGCGCTGCCCCTTAACGCCACCAGGGACATTGTCCCTGGACCCTATCCCGTTCATCGGGCGCGCCAGACCAGGGTCGCGGAAATGGCGTAGTTCCACACCACCGCGACGATCGCCCCGGCGGCGCCGGCGACGGTGAGGGAGTTGTGGTCCTCATAGAGGGTGCGGGCGATGCCGAGATCGGCCACCGCGCCGATGCCGCAAAACAGCATGAACAGCACCAGACCCCGCCACAGCCGGCCGCCGCGCAAACGCTGATCGCGATAGGTGAGGGTGTTGTTGAGTTGAAAATTGACGCCCATGGCGATCACCGTCGCGATCGCTTGGGCCAGCGCAAAGCCGAGCCCCAACGCCCGCCCGACCGCCAGCGACGCGAGATTGGCGCCAACGCCGACCAGGCCGACCCCGGCAAACGCGATGAAGCGCAGCGGCACCGCGCCACGCAGCACGCGATCGATCAGCAAACCGGCGAACTGGGTCAGCACCAACGCATCGAGCTTGCTTTCGCCGAAGGCGCGGGCGCGGAATTCGAAGGGAATCTCGACGACGCGGAGCGGCGGGCGGGCGTTGAACAGCAGATCGAGGAGAATTTTAAAGCCACTCCCGGCCAGGCGTGGCGCGATCTCCTCGAAACGCTGGCGGCGCATCATGAAGAACCCGCTCATCGGATCGCTGACCGGAGCGGGCAGAAAGAGCTGGGCGAAGCGGATGCCGAGCCGCGAGAGCCGCTGGCGGAAACCGCCGGCGAGCCCCGCGGCGCCGCCGCCCTCGACATAGCGGCTGCCGATCGCGATATCGCCCTCGCCGGCAGCGAGCTTGGCGAGCATCGGCTTGAGGCGGGTTTCATCGTGCTGCATATCGCCGTCGATCACCGCGACGAACTCGGCCGAGGAGGACAAGGCACCCTCGATCACCGCGGAGGAGAGGCCCCGCCTGCCAACCCGCCGCAGACAGCGGATGCGCGGATCATGCGCCGCGATCTCGCGCACCGCGGCAGCGGTGCCATCGGGGCTATTGTCATCGACGAACACCGCCTCCCAGGCGATCCCCCGCAGCGCCGCCTCCAGCCGCGCGATCAGCGGCGCGACATTGGCGCGTTCATTATAGCACGGGACGACGACGGTGAGCCGCGCGGGCAGGGTCGGGGCAGAGGAAGACATTCCGGGCGGCCGGGATCAGAGGGGAACGCCGGTCAGGGCTCGGCTGGTGCGGATGGTTTGCAGGGTTTGGACGCGGCTCACCCGTTCGAGGCCAGTCAGGCGCTCGGTCAGCTGATTCTCGTGCGCCGCGTCGCGCGCCACCAGCCGCAGCAGGAAATCGACCCCGCCCCGGGTCATGTGGCATTCGCGCACCTCCGGCCAGGCCCCGACGATCGCCTCGAACTCGGCCAAAACCGCTTCTTTCTGGCTGTCGAGGCCGACGATCGCGAAAAACATGATCTGCCAGCCGAGTCGCTCGGGATCGAGATCGGCGTGATAGCCGCGAATGAACCCCGCCTCCTCCAGCCGCCGCACGCGGCGCAGACAAGGCGGCGGCGAAAGCCCGGTCCGGCTCGCCAGATCGACATTGGTGATGCGCCCATTAGCCTGCAATTCGGCGAGAATGCGGCGGTCGATGGCGTCGATCCCCGGCGGCTCGGGATGTGTCGCGTCAATAGGCGGCGTTTTCATGGTGTTTCCACGGCGTCGGCGTCCCATCCGAACGCCCGCAGGCGTTCCCTCTCTCTCGGGATTGGCGAAAGAATATTACCTTGACGGCAGAGAGCAAGGGGGAAACATCAACCGAAACACGTATGATCGCTTGCTTAAGGCCGGCACGGCTCGATATTGTCGGCGACTGACAAAAATTAGGCAATGACCGAATGAACGATCCCGCTTCGGTTCCCATCACCAGCTCGGCGCTGATCATCGGCGCCGGGCCGGCCGGCTATACCGCCGCGATCTATGCCGCCCGCGCAGGGCTCGCCCCGGTTCTGGTGCGCGGCCTGCAGCCCGGCGGCCAACTCACCATCACCACCGATGTCGAAAATTATCCCGGCTTTGCCGACATCATCCAGGGCCCCTGGCTGATGGAGCAAATGGCGGTGCAGGCGGAGAAAATGGGGACGCGCCTCATCGACGACGTCATCACCGCCGTCGATTTCGCGGCAACCCCGTTTGCCGCGCGCGGCGATAGCGGGGTGCAGTATCTGGCCGATGCGGTGATCATCGCGACCGGCGCGCAAGCGCGCTGGCTTGGTCTGCCTGCCGAGAAAAAACTCGCCGGCGCCGGGGTTTCGGCCTGCGCCACCTGCGACGGGTTCTTTTTTCGCGGCAAAAACGTCGTCGTCGTCGGCGGCGGCAATACCGCGGTCGAGGAAGCCCTCTATCTCACCCATCATGCAGCATCCATCACCTTGATCCATCGCCGCGACCGGCTCCGCGCCGAGCGCATCCTGCAAGAGCGGCTTTTCGCCCATCCCAAGATCCGCATTCTGTGGAACAGCGTCGTCGAGGACATTCTCGGCGCCGGCCAGCCGGCGACGGTCACAAGCGTGCGGCTGCGCGACACCCTGACCGGCGCGGTTTCGGACCTTGCGACCGACGGTGTCTTTGTCGCCATCGGCCACACCCCGAACACCGCGATCTTCAAGGGCCAGATCGCGATGGACGCGGAAGGCTATATCATCACCACGCCGGGCAGCACCCGCACCTCGCGCGCCGGCGTGTTCGCCGCCGGCGACGTGCAAGACAAACTGTTCCGCCAGGCCGTCACCGCCGCGGGGACCGGCTGCATGGCGGCGTTGGAGGCGGAAAAATATCTCGCCGCCCGCCTTGCCGCGCATGATCAGGCCGCCGCCTGACATGGAGCGGGGGCGAGAAGTGGCGCCGGACCGCGCGCACCGGCGCGGGAACGGCGATGAGAATGACGGCAGTATGATGCAGAGCCTCCGGCACGGTCCCGGCGGCGGAGGGATTTTGACCATGGACTGGGACAAATTGCGGGTGTTTCACGCCGTCGCCGAGGCCGGTAGCTTCACCCATGCGGGCGACACGCTCAATCTCAGCCAATCGGCCGTGTCACGCCAGATTTCGGCGCTCGAGGAAGCGCTGCAAGTGCCGTTGTTTCACCGCCATGCCCGCGGCCTGATCCTCACCGAGCAGGGCGAAAGCCTGAACCGCACGGTGCGCGAGGTGTTCGCCAAGCTCGCGATGACCGAGGCGCTGCTCACCGAAAGCAAGGAAAAACCGGCCGGGCGGCTCAAAATCACCACCACCGTGAGCTTCGGCGCCTCCTGGCTCGCGCCGCGGCTGCAGAGCTTTCTCGAAGCCTATCCGGATGTCACGGTGAGCCTCCTGCTCGACGATACCGATCTCGATCTCGCCATGCGCGAGGCCGATGTCGCTATTCGCATGCATCCGCCCAAGCAGCCCGATTTGGTGCAACGCCATCTGATGTCGATGCACTGGCATATCTGCGCTTCGCCGGCCTATCTGCAGAAATTCGGGACGCCGCAGAGCGTCGATGATCTCGACCAGCACCGGCTGATCCTGTTCGGCGATTATCACCCGCCGGTCGCCGATATCAACTGGCTGGCGCAGGCCGGGCGGCGCGACGGCAGCCGGCGCAAACCGCTGCTCGAAGTCAACAGCCTGCACGCCATGCTGCTCGCCATTCGCTCCGGGCTTGGGATCGGCGCCATGCCCGACTATCTCGCGACGGAAACCGAGGACGTGGTCCGCATCCTGCCGGAGGTGAAATCCCCAACCGTCGATGTGTTCTTCGTCTATCCCGAGGAGCTGCGCAATTCCAAGCGAGTCGCGGTATTTCGCGACTTCCTGCTGGCGCGCCTGGCGGAAATGGCGTGAGCGCGGCTTGGGTATGCACTTTGGGCATGGAAGCTGCCCTGATTTGTCCCTGGCCTTGGACCGAGAAAGCGGCATAGTGCGGCGTGTGTTGCCGCAACCCCTGGTTATGGGTCAACGGACCCGCCACGGCCGCGCGGCGGCGCCGGCCCGGCCGTCCCGCCGGGCTTGCCCGGGCGCATACCCCCTTCATCGTCCGGGTGTGAAGCCTCCCTGTTGACTGCCCCGCCGGGATCATGCCCGGCGGGGCTTCTTTGGCGGCGCGGGCACTTATTTCATATCCATCCCGCCCATGTCCTTCATGTCGCCGCTCGTCCCCATATCCTTCATGTCTCCCATGTCGTCATCGCTGTCATGCCCCGGCCCGCTCGCGCCCGCCTTGAGCACATGCGCCTCGACGATCAACGTCCCGGCATGGGCGAACGTCAGCGAGATCGGAAACGTGTCGCCGGGCTTGAGCGGCTTTTGCAGCCCGACCAGCATGATGTGATAGCCGCCGGGCTTGAACGTCACACTCTGGCCGGCCGGAACCGGAACGCTGGCGACGCCGAGCATGCGCATCACCCCGCCATCGTTGCGAGTCTGGTGCAGGACCGCGGCGGTCGCGACTGGGGTGCGGGCGTGGGTCAGGGCATCATCAGCGCCGCGATTGACGATGGTGAGATAGACGACGCTCGACATGCCTTCCTCCGCCGCCGCCCGCGCCCAAACATGCCGGACGACGATGCCGCCGTGCGCGACGGCTTGCGCCAAGGCGGCGGGAGAGACGGCGACGGAGAGGGGCGCGAACAGGAGCGGGGCGAGGAGGAAATGGCGACGGCGCATGAAAACCTCTCGAGCGGGGATGGAGGGGACGAAAAACCCCTTGATGCCTAACGAGACGGACCTGCATTGCCAAGAGCCGGAGCGAAACCTAAACTCACGTTTTGCGATCGTGAAAGAGTGCCCGGTGCGCGAAATCCGTTCCTCCGTCTGCCCGCATGACTGCCCCTCCACCTGCGCGCTCGAGGTCGAGGTCCATGACGGATCTCGGATCGGCGCGGTGCGCGGGGCGGCGGCCAATTCCTACACGGCTGGCGCCATCTGCGCCAAGGTCTCGCGCTATGCCGAGCGTATCCACCACCCCGCGCGGCTGACCACCCCGCTGCGACGCACCGGTCCCAAGGGATCGGGCCAGTTCACCCCGATCTCGTGGGACGAGGCGCTCGATCGCGTCGCCGGCGCGTTCAGCGAAACCGCCGCCCGCCATGGCGCGGAAGCGGTCTGGCCTTATTACTACGCCGGCACCATGGGCCTCGTGCAGCGCGACGGGATCAACCGCCTCCGCCATGTCATGGGCTATTCCCGCCAGCGCACCACGATCTGCACCTATCTCGCCGAATCCGGCTGGGAGGCGGGGGTCGGCAAGATCTGGGGGCCGGACCCGCGGGAAATGGCGCGCTCTGATCTGATCGTCGTCTGGGGCACCAATCCGGTCGCGACCCAGGTCAATGTCATGACCCATATCGCGCGCGCGCGCAAAGAGCGCGGCGCCAAGCTGGTGGTGATCGACCCCTACCGCACCGGCACCGCCGAGCTCGCCGATCTCCATCTGCCGCTCCGTCCCGGCTCGGACGCGGCGCTGGCCTGCGCGGTCATGCATGTCGCGTTTCGTGACGGCTATGCCGATCGCGCCTACATGGCCCGCTACAGCGATGACCCGGCCCGGCTCGAGGCCCATCTCGCGCATCGCGGGCCGCAATGGGCGGCGCCGATCACCGGGCTTTCGGTCGAAACCATCGAGGCCTTCGCGAAGCTCTACGGCGAGACCGCGCGTGCTTATATCCGCGTCGGCTACGGGTTTTCGCGGCTGCGCAACGGCGCCGCCAATCTTTTCGCGGTGACTTGCCTCCCCACCGTCACCGGCAAATGGCAGCACGAGGGGGGCGGCGCGTTCTGGAACAATCGCCACATCTACCATTGGGACAAAACCCTGATCGAGGGGCTCGATGCCCGCTCATTGCGGGTGCGCGAGATGGATATGAGCCGGATCGGCGCCGTCCTCACCGGCGATCGCAGCGAACTCGGCGACGGGCCGGAGGTGCATGCGCTGCTCATCCAAAACACCAACCCGGTGACGGTGGCGCCGAATTCCAACCGCGTCCGGCGCGGGTTTGCGCGCGACGATCTGTTTGTCTGCGTCCATGAGCAATTCCTCACCGAGACTGCGAAATTCGCCGATATCGTGCTGCCGGCAACGATGTTCATGGAGCATGACGATCTCTACCAGGCCGGCGGCCACAGCCATTTCCAGATCGGCCCGAAGCTGATCGACCCGCCTGGGGCGTGCCGCTCGAACCATGAGGTTTTGTGTGCGCTGGCCGAGCGGTTGGGCGCGCGCCATCCGGGATTTGCGATGAACGCGATGGAACTGATCGACGCGACGCTGCGCGCCTCGGGCTGGCCGGACGCCGCAACCGTGCTGGCGTCGCGTTGGATCGACGCCCAGCCCGATTTCGCGACCAGCCACTTCCTAAACGGCTTCGGCCATGCCGACGGCAAGTTCCATTTCGCCCCGGACTGGGCGGCGATCGGGCCGAACCACGCGGCGATGCCGCCGCTTCCCGATCACATGCCCTCGCCCGAGGACGCGACGGCTTCATTCCCCTTCCGCCTGGTCACCGCGCCGGCGCGGCAATTCCTGAATACCACCTTCACCGAGACACCGACCGGGCGCAAACGCGAACAGCGCCCGGCGGCGCTGATCCATCCCGAGGATGCGGCGCGGCTCGGCATCGAGGAGGGCGGCCTGGTGCGGCTCGGCAACGCGCGCGGTGAGGTTCGCGTCCATGCGCGGCTGTTCGATGGGCTGCAACAAGGGGTGATCGTCGTCGAAAGCATCTGGCCGAGCGCCGATTTCCCTGACGGAGTGGGCATCAACGCGCTGACCGGCGATGACGCAGCACCCCCCAAGGGCGGGGCCGCGTTCCATGACACCGCGGTCTGGCTCCGCGCCGAGGCCGCCGAGGGTCTGACGCCGCTGGAAGTTTTGACCGCAGCCGCGTAATCTTCCGCGGCGCGCTGACGCCGCTCCGAATTCCCTCGCAGGTCTCGACAAAACCGCCCGCGAAACGCTTTGCCCGCAGCGGCGATCGCACTGGCTTGTGCGCGCTGCCTCTGCTCCGATAGAGTGTCGGCAAAGAACACGGGGGGAGATGACGATGCCAGCCAAGCAGGGCCGCAGCGTGGGGCGGCGAAGCGTATTGCAAACCGCGGCGTTTTTGGCCGCGGGTGCGCCGTTCGTTGCTCTCCGCGCCGAAGAAGCGCCGATTCGCATCGGTTTTCCCGTCCCGATTACCGGCCCCTACGCGACCGAAGCCGCCGATCAGGTGCGGGCGGCGCAAGTCGCGATCGCCGAATTCAACGAATCCGGTGGTTTGGGCGGGCGGCGGGCCGAGCTTCTGGTGCGCGACGACAAGCTCGACCCCGGCGAAGCGGCGACCCGCGCCATCGAGCTGATCGAAAAGGACCATGTCGATTTCATTGTCGGCAGTTTGTCGGCCTCGGTGCAGCTCGCGGTCAACACCGTCACCAAACAGCGCGGCGTCCTCTATAATTCCATCAGCCAGTCCGATCAGATCGTGAACGCCCCCGATTGGGGCCCGACCACGTTCCACGAGGCGATGACCCCGCACATGACGGCGGGCGCGGTCGGGCGCTATGCGTTCGGCAAGTTCGGCAAACGCTGCGCCTATGTCGCCGCCGATTACGCCTATGGCCACGAGATGGTGGCGGGCTTTCGCGCCGTCGGCGCCGAGATCGGCGCCGAGGAATTGGCGGAAATCAACATGCCGATCGGCACCCGCGATTTCTCGACCGTGATGCCGCGGCTGCAGGCGTTGCGGCCCGACATCGTGTTTTTGTGCAATTTCGGCCGCGATCAGCAGATTTTCGTCAAGCAGGCAGAGGAGTCGGGCCTCAAGCGCATGACCCATCTCGTCGCTCCGGTATTGTTGCAGACGGCGCGCATCGCTGGCGGCGCCCAAGCTTTCGCGGGCGTGCTCGGCGGCACCTCCTATTACTGGGGGATCGAGCGCGAGGTCGCGAGCGCCAAGGCGTTCAATGACCGGTTTCGCAAAACCTATGACGGGCGGCTGCCTTCTGATTACGGCGCGCTCGGCTATAGCGGCGTGCGCGCGGTTTTGGCCGCGGCGGTGAAGGCGGGCAGCACCGAAACCGCCAAGGTCGCGGCCGCGCTCGCCGGCATGAAATATGATTTCTACAAAGGGCCGCAATTTTACCGCGCCTGCGATCATCAATCGGTGCAGTCGGTGTTCATCATCGAATCGAAAGCCAATGGCAGCGTGCCCGAGGACGTGTTCACTGTTCTGGCGACGGTGCCAGGGCGGGAGGACATGCTGAAAACCTGCGCGCAAGAGGGTCTCGGCTGAGCGCGGGGGATGGCCGGACTGTCTCTCGACCTGCTGGCGCTGCAGATCTTCACCGGGCTCGCGCTGGGCGCGGTTTATGTCCTGCTGGCGATTGGCATGTCGCTGATTTTCGGCATGCTGACGGTGGTGAATTTCGCCCATGGCGCGTTTTTCGCACTCGGCGCCTATGCTGGGTTCCTGGTGCTCAGCCTCGGCGGCAATTTCTGGCTGGCACTTCTCGCCGTGCCGGTGCTGACCGGGCTTCTCGGCATGGCGGTCGAATGGGGGCTGGTGCGCCATCTCTATGGCCGCGGGATCGATGATCCGCTGCTGCTGACCTTCGGGCTTTCCTATGTCCTCGTCGAACTGATCCGCATTTTCGCCGGAACCCAGGGTCTGCCCTTCGATGCCCCCGATGCGCTCGCCGGCGCGGTCGATCTCGGCATCGGCTATTTTCCGCTCTATCGCCTGTTCGTGATCGCGGTGACGGTCGCGATCCTGGCGCTGCTCTGGTTGTTTCTCGAGCGCACCCGGGTCGGCCTGATCATTCGCGCCGGCGCTCGCGACCCCGAGATCATGCGCGTGCTCGGCGTCGATACCGGGCGCATCTGGCGGCTGGTCTTCGGGCTTGGCACCGCGATCGCCGGGCTCGCGGGCCTGCTCGCCGCCCCCTTGCAGGGGGTGAGCCCGGAAATGGGCAACGCGATCCTGGCGGATGCCTTCGTCGTCACCGTGGTCGGTGGCATGGGCTCGCTTCCCGGCGCCATCCTCGCCGGTTTGGTGGTCGGCGTCATCGTCTCGCTCACCGCTTTGTTCGCACCCGAGGCTGGCGATGTCGCGATTTTCGTCCTGATGGCGGTGGTGTTGCTGATCCGCCCGCAGGGGTTTTTTGGCCGCGCCGGGTTGATGAGTTGATCGCACTCTCGTTCGCCCGTGCCGCCCGCCATCGCGCGCTGCTCGCGGCGCTGTTTTTACTCGCGCTGCCGTTCCTGCTGCCGTTTCGTGCAACCGCGGTCAATGTGCTGATCGATGGTTTGTTCGCGGTCGGATTCAATCTCGTCTATGGCTATGTCGGCCTGCTTTCTTTCGGCCATGCCGCGCTGTTCGGCAGCGGCGCTTACGCGACCGGGCTCGCGCTGCTTCGCCTTGGTCTCCCTTGGTACGGCGCGCTCGCGCTCGGGCTAATCGCCGGCGCGGTGCTCGCCGGCGTGATCGGCCTTTTGGCGACGCGCACGCGCGGCATCTATTTCGCGATGGTGACGTTGGCGTTGGCCGAATGCGTCTATTATATCGCCTATCAGGCGAGCGGTGTGACCGGCGGGGAAAATGGCCTCCGCGGCATCGTTCTCAGCAAAATCGATCTCTTCGGCCTGACCCTCGATTTCATCGACCCGCTGACCCGCTATTTCGTCATCGCCGCGATCGTCGCCGCGGCGCTCGCGATGCTGTCGCGCATCCTCGCCTCGCCGTTCGGCGCGGTGATGGAGATGGTGCGCGAGAACGAAGCCCGGGCGCGGGCCTCTGGCGTCGATGTGCGGGCGGTGAAGGTGCTGGCGTTCGTGCTCTCGGGTGCGTTCTCGGGCCTTGCCGGTGGTTTGCAGGCGCTGCATCTCGCGATCGTGCCGATCGAGACCCTCGATTACAGCAATTCCGGCATGGTGGTGATGATGTGCCTCCTCGGCGGCGCGGGGACGTTTTTCGGCCCGTTTTTCGGTGCGCTGGTGTTTCTTCTCCTGCAAAATCTCGTCGCCCTGGTCTCGCCGCATTGGCAATTGCCGGTCGGTCTCGTGTTCATGGCCTGCATTCTGTTTTTCCGGCGCGGTCTTTGGGGGCAGGTGGCGCGGTGGCGCCCGGCATGAGCGGCGAGAGCGTCATTCTCCGCACCGCGGCTGTCGGCAAATTCTTCGGCCGGTTCAGGGCTCTCGCGGGCATCACTTGCGAATTCCACCGTGGTCGGCTGACCGCCATCATCGGCCCCAACGGCGCCGGCAAAAGCACCTATTTCAACCTTTTATCGGGCGCGTTGAGGCCAAGCACGGGGCGGATTTATTTCGAGGGGCGCGACATCACCGGCCTTGCGCAATCGCGCTTCGCCGCTCTCGGCATCGCCAAATCCTTCCAAATCACCTCGATCTTTCCCGAGCTCACGGTGCATGAGAACGTCCGCGCGGTCGCACAGGCGCGTGACATCCGGCTGAATTTCTGGCGCACGCGCGAGGCCTATCCGCGCTTTGCGGCCGAAGCCGAGGCGCTACTCGCGCGCGTCGGGCTTGGCGATCGCGCCGGCGTTATCGCCGGGCGCCTCGCCCATGGCGAGCAGCGGGCGCTCGAGATCGCGATGGCGCTGGCGAGCCGCCCGCGCCTTCTTCTTCTCGATGAGCCGACGGCGGGGATGAGCCCGGAGGAGACGGCGGCGATGATGACCCTGATCGCTGGCCTCGTGCCCGCCCATACCGTCATTCTCGTCGAGCACAAGATGAAGCTGGTGATGGGCATCGCCGAGCGCGTCCTCGTGCTCCATCACGGCGAGGTGCTGGCGATCGGCACGCCGGAGGAAATTCGCGCCAATGCCGAGGTTCGCCGTGTCTATCTCGGCCAGCGGGAGGTCTGAGGATGCTCCGCGTCCATGATCTCAACGCCTGGTACGGGCCGAGCCATGTCTTGCAGGGGGTGAGCTTCGAGGTCGGGATGGGCGAGATCGTCTGTCTCATCGGCCGCAATGGCGCCGGCAAGACGACGACGCTGAAGGCAGTGATGGGGCTGATTGCGCGTCGTCGCGGCCGGGTTCTATTTGCCGAGGAAGACATCCTCGCCCGCCCTGCCTATGCCCGCTTCGGCCGCGGTCTTGCTTATGTGCCGGAGGAGCGGCGGATCGTCCCTGGTCTTACGGTCGGCGAAAATCTTCGCCTTGGCCTGATCGCGACAAAGCGGTTTCGCGTAGCCGAAAGCGAGATCGCGGCGATGGTGGCGCTGTTTCCACGTCTTGGCGAGCGCCTCGATCAGATCGCGGTGACGCTTTCCGGCGGCGAGCAGCAGATGCTGGCGATCGCGCGTGCGATGATCGCCGGCCCGCGCATGATCATGCTCGATGAGCCATCGGAAGGGATCATGCCGGCGCTGGTCGATGAAATGTTCGCGCTCTTCGCGCGCCTGAAGAAATCCGGGACCACCATTCTCTTGGTTGAGCAGAATGTCGAACGGGCGCTGGAAATCGCCGACCGCGCCTATATCATCGACCAAGGGGTGATCGTGCATGAGGGGCGGGCGCGGGCGCTGCTCGCGGATGCGGCGATCAAGGAGCGCTACTGCTCGGTATGATGCCCGCCGCTATGGCAAAGCGTCGCGGAGACGCGGCGGCAGCGGCCAGAGCGCGTCGATGTTGAAATCGAGATCGAAGGGGTAGGGGCCAGCGGCGCACCGCTCGCGGGTGGCCAAGAGGGCGGCCAGCGCCCCATCGATCGGTGGTGCGGCGAGACTGAAATCAACCACCGGCAGGCGCGGCAGCGCAGCGAACACCGAAAACAGTGCGGCGAACGCCTCGTCCGGTCCCCGCTGCCAGGGGGCTGCGGCCGCGTCTGCCCAGGGCATGGCGCGGGTTTTGGCCAGACGCCGGAGCCCGACATCATGATCAAACCAGCGAAGATGGATGAGATAGAGCGGCGCGAAGGTCACCGGCGCGTCGGCACCGTGAAACCCCGGCGCCCAGGCGACCGGCCTGCGGATCAGCGCCGGCTTGCACATCGCGCCGGAAAACCGCACCCAGCGCCGCTGCGGCCCGAGCGGGCGGGTGACGTCGAACGGCGCCTCCTCGGGCAGATGATGGAGATTGAGCCCGATCGCGTGGATCACCTCGGCCCGCGCCTCGGCACAAAATGTCGCGAGATCGGGATGGAGCCTTGGATCGGGGATCAGGAGTTCATCGACGTCGGTATAGATCACCCAATCGTACCACTCGAGCAGCCCGGCGCAGAAGCGCGAGATGAAGCGGGCGCGGCGGGGATCGTCCTGCGGCGAGCGGGGCAGGCGGAGGCGGTTAATCGCGCCTAATCCCTCGGTGCTGCCGTCATCGGAGCCGTGATCGACGACGTGGCAATGTTCGGCGCCGACCAGGCGAGTGTAATGGCGACGCCAGAGCGGCAGGAAATCCGGCTCGTTATAGACCATGGTGACGGCGGCAATGCGGGGCGGCATGAGGTGTCTCAGCGTGTTTCTTGCGCGAGAATAGCAGGTGGCAGAAAACCTGCCATGCGTGCGGCTCGGCATTTCCCGCTTGCCAAGGGGGGCTGGGGATCGCCAGGATCGCCGCCGTTGGGTTGAAAGGGCAGAAGCCGATGGCGGCGTGGCTGGCGCGGCGCCTCGCGAGGGCGGGGGTGCATTATGCGTGGGTGATGGCGGCGGTGACGTTTCTCGTCATGCTGTCGACCGCGGCAGCGATGGGGCTTCCGGGCGTGCTCATCGTGCCGCTCGAACAGGCGATGGGCTGGAGTGCCGCCGATATTTCCGGCCCGCTTGCGCTCCGTCTCATGCTGTTCGGCCTCACGGCGCCGTTCGCGGCGGCACTTTTGCAGCGTTTCGGCCTGCGCCGGGTGGTGTTTGCCGCCCTCATCCTGATCATCGCCGGCCTCACCATCGCCGCGTTCGCGACCCGGCTCTGGCAGATTTGGCTCGGCTGGGGGGTGATGGTCGGGCTTGGCACCGGGATGACGGCGATCGTGCTCGGGGCGACGGTCGCCAATCGCTGGTTCGTCGCGCGGCGCGGCCTCGTCGTCGGGATGCTGACCGCGAGCACGGCAACCGGGCAATTGCTGTTTCTGCCGATCGCCGCGTTTCTCGCAACCCATCTCGGCTGGCGCGCGGCGGTGATGCCGGCGGCCGGGATATGCGTATTCGCGGGGACGCTGATGCTGGTTTTCGGGCGCGACCACCCGGGCGAGATCGGCCTTCCCGCCTATGGCGAGAGCCTTGTCGAACCGCCGCCGGAAAACCGGGGCAATCCTGCCCGCGCCGCGCTCGTGACGCTGGCCGATGCCAGCGTCTCGCCAATGTTTTGGATGCTGTTCTTCACCTTCTTCGTCTGCGGGCTTTCCACCAACGGCCTGGTGCAGACGCATTTCATTCCGCTTTGCCATGATTTCGGCCTGCCCGAGGTCACCGCCGCCTCGATGCTCGCGGCGATTGGGGTGTTCGATTTCATCGGCACGATCTTTTCCGGCTGGCTTACCGACCGGTTCGACAGCCGTTTCCTGCTCGGCTGGTATTATGGTCTGCGCGGACTTTCGCTGCTCTGGCTGCCCTCCTCGAACTTCACGTTTTACGGCCTCTCGCTGTTTGCGGTGTTTTATGGGCTCGACTGGGTGGCAACCGTGCCGCCGACGGTGCGGCTCTCCGGGGCGACCTTTGGGCGCGAGCGGGCCGGGATGGTGTTCGGCTGGGTGTTCATGGCGCATCAGTTGGGGGCGGCGGTCGCGGCTTATGGCGGCGGGCTCTCGCGCAGCCTCACCGCAAGCTACCTTCCTGCCTTCTACACCGCCGGCATCGCCTGCTTGCTCGCCTCGCTCGCGGCGCTGGCGGCGAGAGGGCGGCGGGCACCGGCTATCGCCTGACACGACACGGACATCGCCGCCGGCAACGCCTAACGGAGAAACGTTTTTTGGTTCTTTTTTTCAAAAAAGAACAAACGCTTTACTTCAGATAACCTCGCTGAGCGCAATTGCAACACGGCAGCCGGCCTTGATCGCCGCCGAGAGCAGGCGATAGGCCGGCGCCTGCTCGGCGTCATGGGCGAGACCGATATCGCGGTGCTCCAATTCCTCCGCCCGAAAGGTCTCGATGGTGTCACGGAGCGGCGCTTCCTCGGGCCCGAGGGCGGCGGCTTGGCGGGCGTAATGGGCGTCGATCGTTTCCTCGACCGCGACCGTGCAAGCCATCGCGGCGCGCTCGCCGAGTGCGGCCGTCGCGGCGCCGAGCGCGAAGCCGGCGAGGTGCCAAAGCGGCAACAGCGCCGTCGGCCGCACCCGGCGGCGGGTGAGCAGGGCCGCGAAGCTGTCGAGATGGTGCTGCTCCTGGGCCTGCATATGGGCGAGCAGGGCGTCGGTCTCCGGCCGCCGCAGGACGGCGCGCTGGCCGGCATAGATGCGGAGCGCGCCGTATTCGCCGGCATGATCGACGCGCAGCATGCGGGCGATCGCGCGCCGAGGGTGAAGATCGCCGGGGAGTCTTCGGGTTTCGTTCATCGTCGGGGGCTCCGAGGGCGGCGGAGATGGGTGAGGAGGGTGGCAGCAAACGCCAGGGCGTAAAGCCCGTTCATCGCCGCCATCGAAACCGGCAGCCCGGGAATCAAATAGCTCGGCTCATCGCAGGGCTTGGCGGGGCGCAGCGGCATTGCTGCAAGCCGCTCGGCGATCGAGCCGTGGAGATGCGGGGCGGCGCATTCGGGCAGCGGGCTCGGCCAGAAATGCCATTCGACGCCGACATGCACGATGGCGACCGCGGCGTCCGCCAGGATCACCAGGGCGAGGGCGGCAAGCAGCCAGCGTGCCGGGCGCGGCGGCGCGAGGAAGGCAAGGGCGGCGAGCACGATCGCGATCCGGTAGGGCCAGCGTTCAACGAGGCAGAGCGCGCAGGGAACGAGGCCACCGAGCCGCTCGCTCGCGATCGCGACCGCGAGCGCAAACGCGGATGCCAGCAAAGCAAGCAGCGCCGCGCGCCGGACGTGATCTTGTCGCATCACCGAGACTTAATACCGTCGCCGCCCCCGGCGCAACCGCGGGCAAGCCACCCTCGCGGGCTCAGTGTGGCGACTGGTCGAGCCAAGTCTCGAAACGGCTCGTGAGCTTCGCTGCGTTTTGCTCCCAGAAATTTTCGTCATAGGCGAGCGCGGTTTTGAGGTTGGCGGGGTTGCTCGGCGCTTGCCCGCGTCGCTCGGGCGGGATCTGCTCGAGCGCGCCCTTGGCGAGCGGCCCATAGGCGATGGCGGCGAAGAGCCGCGCTTCGGCGCCAGGATCGCCGACAAAGGCGAGGAATTTCTGCGCAAGTGGGATGTTCGGCGAGCCGGTGACGATCGCGAAGCTTTTGACGCGATAGAGGCTTTCATTCCATTGCAGGCCGAAATGATGCGTGCCGTCGCGGTCTGCGGCGGCGACCTCGGCGCTCGGCGCCATCGTCATCAAAACTTTGCCTTCGCCGAGAATGCGCACGGCCTCCTCGGGTTTTTCCCACCAGACGATATAGGGGCGCAGTTGATCGAGCTTGCGAAAGGCACGTTTGATGCCGTCTTCGGTGCGAAGCGTGGCATAGACATCGCCGGCCGCGACGCCATCGGCGAGGAGCGCGATTTCCAGCGTTATGCGCGGATCGCGGCGCAGGCCGCGCTTGCCGGGATATTTCGCAACATCCCAGAAATCCGCCCAGCTCGGCGTGCCTTGCAGCTTGTCGTTGTCCCAGCTCAGAACGACACTGGTCATGAATGCGCCAACGCCGCAATCGCTCGTTGCAAAGGCGGGATAGCGGTCACGCCCGCCAAGCGCGTTCCAATCGAGTTTTTGCAACACGCCGCGCGCGCACCCCTCCTCAAGCACCGGCATCGTCACCAGCACCACGTCCCAGGGCGTGTAGATGCCGGCATTTTGTACCAGATCGGCATAGTCGCCATCCCAGGACAAGCCGTTGGCGGTGATCCCGTTGGCCGATGCAAAAGGATCGAGATAGGCGGTTTTCAGCGCCACGATCAGCGCCCCTGGGGGCGCGGCGAGGGTGAAATCACGCGCCTGCGCGCCATGAGCGCCCGCCCAAACCGTGCCAAACAAAAGAGCGGTAAAAAAAATGCCGCGGCCACGCGATGCGCGCCGCCTCCTGGGCGTCGTCATGCCGCATCCGCCGGCGAAGCGGCAGCATAGATGCGAGCCTGCTGCGCGGTCCACGCAATCGCTATTTCGCGTCCCGGCTGCAATCCGCGCAGCGTCGCACTCGCGGGACGCGTAACGATGATATCGACGCCGCCGCCGAGTGATGCGAAAAGCCTGGTTTGCGCGCCAAGCGGCATCATTTTGCAAAGCACGGCGGAAAGCGCCCCCTCCCCCAATTCCTCGGCGGCGATCGCCGCGACGGCGATCCGCTCCGGCCGGACCATCAACAGCGAGCGTTGCCCGATCGCGATGCTTTCGGCAAGAGAGCCACTAACGATCGCGCCATTGTCGAGTCGCACGCGTGCGATATCGTCGTCGTTCTCGACCAGGACGCCGCTCAGCACATTCGCCTCGCCGAGCGCCTCGGCGACCGCGAGACTGGCCGGCGCGTCATAGAGACTTTGCGGCGAAGCGCTCTGCGCGATCGTGCCTTCATGCAGAACTAGGGCGCGGTCGGCGAGAGCGAACACCGTCGCCGGCGTGCGCGCCGCAATCAGGGTGGTGAGAGCGGACGCAACCGGGCTGCCGCGCAGCAGGGTTGTCAACATCTGGCGCTCGGGCTCGGCGAAGCCCTCATCCGGTTCTTCGATCAGCAGCAGTTTCGGCGCGGCGATCAGGGCGCGGGCGAGGGCAGCGCGAAACCGCTCACCCGCGGTCAGGGCGTAACACCGCGTGGCGCCACACTCGGTGAGGCCGACGAGGGCGAGCATACGCGCGACGTGGGCTTGGCGTGCCGCGCGGCTGAGGCGCTGATCGGTGAGTGCCGTCGCCACATGAGCGCCGGCACGACCAAAACGCGGCAACGTGATCCGCGCCGGGAGATAGCCGAAGCCCCGCTTTCCCGGCGGCGTTGCCTGCAGGCGGCGGCCATTGACGATGACCTCGCCCGCCGCCGGCCGGCGCACGCCCGCGACCATGGCGAGCACGGCGCGCGCCGCCTCGCCCTCGCGTGCGAGCAGACAGAGTTTCTCGCCCCGCCGCGCGGTGAGGGAAAACGGCTGGAGCCCGCCCGCGGCCGCCTGATCGTGCGGCACGAGGTTGCTGAGATCGAGAAACCTGTCGGCCTCGTTCGCGAACGCGGCCACCGCCGGAATCCGCCCGGGATCTGAGAGGGTCATTGACTGCATCGCAAAGAGCGTTTTCGTATGGGGTGGCAAGGGAAGGCAACCTCCCTTCGTAGATTGTTATGTTTTCGTTATATAAAAGTCATGGAGATCACGCGATGAGCAACGCCAAGCCCGCCGAAGACGCCGCCGCCGCCGAAATCGCACGGCTGCGCGCCGAGATCGAGACGCTCCGCGCCGGGGCCGAAGAAAAGGTGCGACAAACGGCGCGCACGGCCGAGACCATGGCGCGAGAGATGGGGGATGCGGTCTGCCAGCAATCCGAGCTGGTGGCGGGAAAAGTGCGCGAGCGGCCGCTGACCGCTTTGTTGATCGCTGGCCTCGCCGGGTTCGTCATCGGCCGTTTTGCGCGCTGAGCAAGGCGGCGATTGAGGTGCGGCGGGCGTTTCATCTCGCGCGGATCGCGCTGGCGGCGGAGGGGCTCCGTTGGCGGGTGCTTGCGCGGGCCCGGCTGCGCCAAGCGGCGCTGGCGTTTGTCGCACTGATTTTCCTGTTGTTTGCGCTTGCCCTCGGCCATGCCGCGGCGGTTCTCTGGCTTGCGGCGCGCCTCGGTGTGATCGGCGCTGCCCTCACTCTCGCCAGCCTCGACCTCGCCCTCGCCCTGGTTCTGCTTTTTTTTGCCGCACGCGGCGGCGCACGCTTGGCCGCCGAAGCGGAGGCGCTGCGGCGCGCGGCGCTTGCCGAACTCCGCGCCGAATCGCCGCCAATGCTGCTCGCGGCTCTCCGCCGCCTCTGGCGCGAGACGCGGCGGCGCTGATCCCTCGCCTTGGCGTGCCCCAGCCTGTATAGGGGCGCCGGCACGGCACGAGCGAGGAGACGAACAAGCGATGGGTGAAGCGGCAAACCTTCGTGTTTGGCACGAGGGAAGGGTTGGCCGGCTCGAATTGAACCGGCCGCGGGCGCTGAATGCGCTCGATCTCGGCATGATCGCGGGGCTGGCCGAGGCTCTGGCGGGTTGGCGCGAAGCGCCTTCGGTGCAGGCGGTGCTGATCACCGGCGCCGGCGAGCGCGCCTTCTGCGCCGGCGGCGACATCCGTGCGATCCGCGAAGCGGCGCTGGCCGGGGAGGGGAGTGCGATCGAGCGCTTCTTCGCCGACGAATACGCCCTCAACGAGGGCATCGCGAGCTATCCCAAGCCCTACATCGCGCTGATCGACGGCATTTGCATGGGCGGCGGCATTGGTGTCTCCGTCCATGGCGACATCCGGGTCACGAGCGAGCATGGCCGCTTCGCCATGCCCGAGACCGGGATCGGCTTCTTTCCCGATATCGGCGCGAGCTATTTTTTGCCGCGTCTTCCCGGCGAGATTGGCATGTATCTCGCGCTCACCGGCGCCGAATTGCGCGGGGCGGACGCCGTCTATGCCGGCCTTGCCACCCATTTCGTGCCGCGCGCGGCGTTTCCCGATCTCGAACGCGCGATCATCGCCGATGGTCCCGCCGCCGTCGCCGGGTTCGCCGCCTCGCTGCCGCCGTTCAGCCTCGCGCCGCACCGGGCGCTGATTGATCGCTGTTTCGGCGAAGCCTCCGTCCCCGAGATTATCGCCGCCCTCGAGTCGGCGGGAACGGCGTTCGCCGAGGAGACGCTGAAAACGCTCAGCGCCCGCTCGCCGTCGGCGCTCGCCTGGTCCTTCGCCCTGCTCCGGCGCGGCGCGGCGCGGACGCTTTCCGCCTGTCTCGCGCAGGAATTGGCGCTGACACGGCGGATCACCCGCCACCCCGATTTTCTCGAGGGCGTGCGCGCCATGGTGGTGGACAAGGACCGCGCGCCGCGCTGGCAGCCGGCGACCCTCGCCGAGGTCGATCCGTCTGCGATCGCAGCCCTTTTCGCCTGAGCGGGCAAGGCGGTGACACGCGCCGAAGGGGACGGCGGTCTCAACCCGCGCCGCCGTTTTCTGCTCGGCGCCGGTCTGGTGCTGATCGGCTTCAATCTCCGCATCCCGATCGCGAGCCTTGGCCCGGTGCTGCCCGAGGCGGCGCGGGCGAGCGGGCTTTCGCCATGGGCGACAAGCATGCTGACCACCCTCCCTTCGCTCTGCTTTGGTCTTTTCAGCCCGCTCGCCCCGGTCTTCAGCCGCCGCATCGGCGACGAGCGCACAGTGTTGCTGATGCTGGGTGCGCTCACCCTCGGGACCGCTCTGCGTGGTCTCGCAGGCGCTCCTGCGCTGTTTGCCGCGCAGACCCTCGCCTGTCTTGGCATCGCCGCGATCAATGTGTTGGCGCCGGCGCTGATGAAGCGTGATTTTCGCGGCCATACCGCGCTGATGACCGGGCTGTTCACCATGTCGCTTTGCCTTGGCGCGGCGCTGGCTGCCGGGGTGACGGTGCCGCTGCAGCGCTGGCTCGGTGGCTCCTGGTCGCTCGCGCTCGCCGCCTGGGCGCTGCCCGCGTTGCTCGCGCTTCTCCTGTGGGCGGCGGGGGCACGGCGGCAGGAGGCGGGGGTGCGCCATATCGCCCGGCCGCGCTCGCTCTGGCGCGATCTGCTCGCGTGGCAGGTGACGTTGTTCATGGGGCTGCAATCGGCGCTCGCCTATCTGGTGTTCGGCTGGCTCGCGCCGATTTTGCGCGATCGCGGGCTGAGCCCGGAGGCCGCCGGCTATCTGCTGTCGCTCTCCATTCTCGGCCAGGCGGTGACCTCGCTAATCGCCCCAAGCCTTGCCGCGCGCGGCCGCGACCAGCGCTTTGTTGCGGTGTTTTTCTCGGCGCTGGCGGTGATCTCGCTGCTCGCCTGTCTGTTTGCGCCGCCGGCGACGCTGTGGCTGGCGGCTTGCGTCCTCGGGTTGAGCCAGGGCGGCTTGTTCGGCGTTGCTTTGATGCTGATCGTGCTCCGCGCCCGCGATGCCCTGGTCGCGGCGCAGCTTTCGGCGATGGCGCAGGGGATCGGCTATCTTCTCGCCTCGTTCGGCCCATTGCTTGCCGGGCTGCTGCACAGCATGAGCGGCGGCTGGACGCTGGTCGCCGTCTGGATCACCGTGATCGGCGCGGCGTTGGCCTGGAGCGGCGCCGGTGCGGGGCGGGCGCTCTATGTCGGCAAGACGCCCGACAGCGCCGCCGCGATCACCGGCGCCAGCGCCCGATAATCGGCCTCACGCGCTGCCCCCTGGCGCCAGGCAAGCCCGATCGTGCGCCACGCCCCCTCGCCGCCGAGCGGACGCAATACCAGATCCGCCCCGGCCGTGACGCCGCCGGCGATGGCGAGTTCGGGGAGCAGCGTCACGCCAAGCCCGCCCGCCACCATCTGCACCAGGGTATGGAGGCTGGTTGCGGCGAAATCGGCCTCATGCTCTCCCCCGGTGTCGAGCAGGCCGCAGGCGGCGAGGGCTTGGTCGCGCAGGCAATGCCCGTCTTCGAGGAGAAGAAGCGGTTCGGTGGCGAGGGCTGCGGCCGGCACCTCGCTGCGGGATGCGAGCAGATGATTGGGCGGCAGGGCGACGAGAAACCGGTCGCGCGCCACCGCCAGTGTCTCCGCCCCCACGCAATCGCAAGGCAGCGCGAGAATCAGCGCGTCGAGCTGCCCCTCGCGCAGGCGCTCGATGAGGCGCGTCGTGGTATCCTCGCGCAGAAACAGGCGGAGATGCGCGAAGGCGGCGCGCAGCCGCGGCATCAGCCGTGGCAGCAGGAAGGGGCTGATGGTCGGGATGATGCCGAGGCGAAGCGGCCCGCTCATCGGCGCATGCGCCGAAACCGCCGCCTCGACCACCTCCTGCAGCGCCGCCATCGCCGCTCGCGCCCGTTCGACCAGTTCGCGCCCAAGCGCCGTGAACACTACCCGCTTGCCCATGCCGCGATCGAGGATTTCGGCGTCGAGCTGATGTTCCAGCATCAGAATGCCGGCCGAGAGCGTGGATTGCGTCACCGCGCAGGCCTGTGCCGCGCGGCCGAAATGCTGATGCTCGGCAAGCGCGAGCAGATAACGCAATTGTTGCGGCGAGGGCAGCGGGGTCATCGTTGGCTCGAACGCGAGATGAGAGCGCCGCAGCTTATCGCGGCGCGCGCCGGCGCGCCATGGCGGCGAGCCGCGCGCCGCGTGACGAATTTCTGACCGTCGCTGGTCGCGCTTGCGCTCCCCCGCCGGCGTCATTAAGGGGGGTTGCCAAAGTCGCGGAAAGGTTGTTGCCGCCATGGCCCCCGATACCCTCGCCCCCACAATTCCCGAACGCCCCTCGGAGGCCGCCACGCGTGCGCCGATTGAGGAGGCGCTGACCTTCGATGACGTGCTGATCGTCCCTGCCTATTCCGAAATCCTGCCGACCACCGCCGACACCCGGACGCGTCTTACACGCGAGATCACCCTCAACATCCCGCTGATCGCGGCGGCGATGGACACCGTGACTGAGGCGCCGATGGCGATCGCCATGGCCCAGCATGGCGGCCTTGGGGTCATCCACAAGAATCTCTCGATCGAGGACCAGGCGGCGCACGTGCGGCGGGTCAAGAAATTCGAATCCGGGATGGTGGTCAACCCGCTTACCATCCATCCCGACCAAACCCTCGCCGAGGCTCGTGCCCTGATGGCGATGCATCATATCTCCGGCGTGCCGGTGGTGGAGCGCGAGACTGGGCGCCTGGTCGGCATTCTCACCAACCGCGACGTGCGCTTTGCAACCGACCCCGCGCTCAAAGTCTATGAGCTGATGACGCGGGAAAATCTGGTGACGGTACCGGCCGAGGTCGGGCATGAGGAGGCGCGGCATCTTCTCCATCGTCACCGCATCGAGAAGCTTTTGGTGGTGGATGACGCCTATCGCTGCATCGGCCTCATCACCGTCAAAGACATGGACAAGGCGCAGGCGCATCCGCTCGCCAACAAGGACGCGCTCGGGCGGCTCCGCGTCGCCGCGGCGACCGGCGTCGGCGAGGATGGTGAGGCGCGGGCGCGGGCTCTGGTCGCGGCGGAAACCGATGTGATCATCGTCGATACCGCGCATGGCCACTCCGCCGGCGTTTTGCGCGCGGTTGCGGCGATCAAGCAGCTCTCCAACGCGGTTCAGGTGATCGCCGGCAATGTCGCAACGCCCGAGGGCGCCCGTGCCCTGATCGAGGCTGGGGCGGACGCGGTGAAGATCGGGATCGGGCCGGGCAGTATTTGCACGACGCGCGTCGTCGCCGGGGTCGGGATGCCGCAATTCTCGGCGGTGCGCGAGACCTCGGCGGCGTGCCATGCGGCGGGCGTGCCGGCGATCGCCGATGGTGGCATCCGCCATTCCGGCGACATCGTCAAAGCGATCGGCGCCGGCGCCGATTGCGTGATGATCGGAAGCCTCCTCGCGGGCACCGATGAGGCGCCGGGCGAAGTTTTCCTCTATCAGGGGCGGTCTTACAAATCCTATCGCGGCATGGGCAGCATCGGCGCGATGGCGCGCGGCTCGGCCGATCGGTATTTTCAGCAGGAGGTCAAGGACACGCTAAAACTGGTGCCCGAGGGGGTGGAGGGGCGGGTCGGCTACAAGGGGCCGGTCGCGGCGGTGGTGCATCAACTGGTCGGGGGCTTGCGCGCCGGCATGGGCTATACGGGCGCTGCCAGCATCGCCGAGCTGCAGAAATCCGCCCGTTTCCGCCGCATCACCGGTGCTGGTTTGCGCGAAAGCCACGTGCATGACGTCGCGCTCGACCGCGAAGCCCCCAATTACCGCCAGGACTGAGAGCGAAACGCCGCCGATGGCGATAGTAAATCCCCCCGATGCCGCAACGCTCCGCCGCGCGGTGATCGCCTCGGTGATCGGCAATGGCCTCGAATGGTTCGACTTTCTCATTTACGGATTTTTCGCCGCGGTGATCGCCGAGGTGTTCTTCCCGGCGCGTAATCCCGAGCTTTCGCTGATCCTGACCTTCGCGACCTTCGGCGTCGGCTTCGTCGTGCGCCCGTTCGGCGGGGTTTTGATCGGGATCTATGCCGATCACGCCGGGCGGCAGAAGGCGCTTTCCATGCTCATCGCGGTGATGGCGATCGGCACGGTGATGCTCGGCATCACCCCGAGCTATGCTGCGATCGGCATCGCTGCGCCGATCCTGGTGGTGACGGCGCGGGTGTTGCAAGGGCTTTCGGTGGGCGGCGAATTCGCGTCCTCGACCGCGCTCTTGGTCGAATACGCCCCGGCCGGGCGGCGGCATTATTTCGGCGCCTTTCAGATGGTCGCGCAATCCTTCGCGGTCGCGCTCGCCGCCGGCATGGCGTTCCTGCTCACCACCCTCCTCTCGCCACCGGCGCTCAATGCCTGGGGCTGGCGGGTGCCGTTCCTGCTCGGCGGGTTGGTCGGGCCGGCCGGGTTCTATATCCGCCGCCGCGTCGCCGACGCGCCGGAATTCCTCGAGGCACGCCGGCAGGCGAAGGCGCGGACCGAGCGCGCGCCGCTCGCGCTGGTGCTCGCCGATTACCGCGGCCCGCTGCTCTGCGCCATCGGCACCATCGTCTGCGGCACCGCTTCGACCTATCTCTGGAACTCCTACCTCCCCGTCTATGTCGTGCGCACGCTGCACCTGCCGCTCGCAGCACCGTTGGCCGGCATCGCCGTGTGTGGGCTGGTCAACATGGTGGTGAACCCGGCCGCCGGCGCGCTCGCCGACCGCATCGGCCCTTATCGGGTGTTTTTTCCCGCCGTCATCGCCGCCGCCCTGCTGACCTATCCGCTATTCGCGTTCGTGCTCGCCCATCCGAGCCGGCTCAACCTGTTTTTTGTGCAGGTGATCGCGACCCTCATCCTCGGGTGCGTCGCCGGGCCGATCCCGGGCTTGCTCGGCAGCTTTTTCCCGCCGCGGGTGCGCTCGACCGGGCTTTCGATCAGCTATAATCTCTCGGTCACCTTGTTCGGGGGGCTTGCGCCGCTCACCGTCACCTGGCTCTCGGGGCTCACCGCGAGCCGCTTCGTGCCGGCGTTCTATCTCGTCGCGTCGGCGCTATTGTCGCTGATTTTGGTCGCCGGCTTCCGCCCGCGCCCGCAGCGGGAGGTGATCGCCGTCATTTCGCCGCAGGCGTCGGACTGAGCCAGCCCTCGGCAGCGAACAGCGTGCGAAGACGGTCAACCAGCCGCAAGGCGAGGCGATGCGCCTGGAGCGCGACGTCGCGGGTGCGGATATCGGCCGATTGGGGCGGAAGATAAGCGATCGACGTGCCATAGGCGCCCGCGCTGGTCTGTGCCTCCTCTGGCGAAGGCACCACCGGCGCGTTGACGGTGAATTCTTGCCAGCGCCGCGGCGCTTGGCCGGCCGGCCGGTAGAGAACGACGCTGCGCGCGTTCACCTGGCTTCTCGGCGCGCCAACCTCGAGGGTCGCGAGCTGGCTCGGCAGCGCCTCGATGATATTGGTGATGCTGCCGGCGATGATGACAGCATCGCCCGAGAAAGTCGCTGGTGAGCCGGGGCGGGCATCAAAACCCAAGGCACGGAGTTCGCTGATCAGTGTCTCGCGCACCGCCGCTTGTGCCGCCGCGGCATCGGCTTCACGCGAATGGGTATCGCGCGGATAATCGAGACCTTCCATGACATAGCTGAACTGATTGGTGTCAACCAAGGCGGTTGCCGCGGGGGCATGGAAATCCTCGACATAGATGCGCGCCGGGCGTGGCAGGTGGGCGGTTGCCGGAATCGTCTTGGCGGCACAGCCGGCGAGCACGAGGGCCGCCAGACTGAGAAAACCGCGCCGTGTCGACATTCTACCCTCCTGCTCGGCTTTCCATCGCGAACGATATGGCACCGATCGCGCCCCAGGCAAGCACGAGTGCGGCGGCGGCGAAGCCGGCGTTCCAGACCGTGCTCACCCGCCAGGGCGAGACATGGAGCCAGCGCGCGGTGGTGATCGCGCTCGCTGACATCGGCGTCACCGAGACCGCGAGCGCCCAGCCGAGCATGCAGGCGAAGGCGAGCGCGGCAGGCGCGATGCCGAGCGCCGCGGGGTTGGGTATCGCCGCACCTATGAGCGCGACGACCGCGATCGGATTGAGCCCGATCTGCCCGGTGAGCATGAGGAGGGGCGGCACTGCGAGCGGGATCGTAAGCGGCGGCACGCCAGAGAGGCGCGGCGCCAGGCCGGCGCCAGACAATGCCCCGCCGAGCGCCACCCCCATGAAGCCGGACGCGCCGAGCACCAGGGCCTCGGCGCGAAACGCCGGCGCGCGGGCGATGAAGCGCCGACCGCGCCGGCTGAGCCAGGCCGGCAGGGCGGCCGGCTTGACACCGACCGCGCCGAGCTGAGCGATGCCACCCCATGTCTGCGTCCCGACCCAGATCAGCGCGACCAGCGGCACAACCAAAGTCACCGCGACGATCAGCCCGCCGCCGAGGGCGGCATTGGCGGCCGCGGCAAGCACCATGACCAGCCCGACCAGGCCGATCAGGCGCAGCGGCTCCGCCCACCCGATCGCAACTTTCGGCGATGTTGTTCGTTCCACCTGCCGCCGCCAGCGCCAGCGATCCTCCGCCCAGCCGATCGCCATCATCAACAGCGCGGCAACCAGGCCGAGCGGCATCAAGAGTCGCATTGGCGCCGCCGGCACCGCCGTCGTCACCACCGCGGTCATCACATTGAGCGGATTCCAGGCATTCACCGTGCAAAAGCCGCGATTGATGGCGAGCATCATGCGCCGCGCCGGCAGCGCCACCGGCGTCCCCTCGGCACGGGTTCGGCTGACCATGGCGCCGAGCAGGTCGATCGCGCCATAGGAGAGGATGATACCAAAAAGATGGCCGCCGATGGTGAGCGCGGCGTAACGCCGCCCCGGCGGTTGGGCGAGTAGAAGCCGCCCCGAGCGGCGAAAAAGCGGGCTGGTTTCCGCCGCGTCGCGCAGGGCCGCGAGCGCGAAATAGAAAGCCGCGAGCGCCGCGCCGCGCCGCCAGCCGGTCAGAAAGAGGCCGATCGCCGCCGCGCCGCTCTGCACCGAAAGCGCGATGCCGACCCCGCCGGCGGCGGCAAAACCGACCAGCACGAGGCGGGCATAGCGGCTCTGGCGCGGCCATTCCAAGACGAGGAACACGAGCAAGAACAGCCCCGCGGCATTGCCGGCGAGCGGCAAGCCGGCGATCTCAGAAAGCAGCGTTCCGAGCCAGACCAGCCCATAGCAAACACCGCTCAGCGGCACAGCGGCGCGCGCCGCCATGAAACGCTCAGGCGCCGCTCCCATTAGGGCCAGCAACGGCGCGGCCGGGGCGCTCGCCGCCGGCCGCCATCACGCGTGCGTCGAGCGCGGCGCCCGGTCAGTGCGCGACCCAGCCGCCGTCGATCGACAGCGGCACGCCGGTGATGGTCTTGGCGCCCTCCGAGCACAGGAATACCGCTAGCGCGCCGATCTCCTCGGGGGAGGAGAATTGCTGCATCGGCTGGGTTTCGGCGAGCATCGCCTTCTTTTCCTGCTCGACACTGGTGCCGTTCTGCTTGGCGCGATCCTCGAGCTGCTTTTGCACGAGCGGCGTCAGCACCCAGCCTGGGCAGATGGCATTGACGGTGACGCCGTCATTGGCGGCTTCGATCGCGACCACTTTGGTGAGGCCGACGATGCCATGCTTGGCGGCGACATAGGCCGCTTTGTGCGGGCTCGCGACCAGGCCATGGGCGGAGGCGATGTTGATGATCCGCCCCCAGCCTTTCTGTTTCATCGCCGGGATCGCGGCGCTGATCGCGTGAAACGCCGCCGAGAGATTGATCGCGATGATCGCATCCCACTTCTCGGCCGGGAAATCCTCCACCGCCGCGACGAACTGGATGCCGGCGTTATTCACCAGGATATCGAGCCCGCCGAGGGTCTTTTGCGCATCCGCGATCATGCCGCGGATTTCCGCGGGCTTGGTCATATCGGCGCCCGAGAACGCGGTTTTGACCGAAAATTTGGCCGCCGTGTCGCGCACCAGCGTGTCGATCGCGGCGCGATCGCCGAGACCATTGAACATGATATGCGCGCCGCTTGCGGCGAGCGCGTGGGCGATGCCGAGGCCGATCCCGCTGGTCGAGCCGGTGACCAACGCCACCTTACCTTTGAGACTCATGTGATTTTTCTCCTTGAGGGTGAATCGGGATGCGCTCAGCGGGCGAGATAATCGTGCAGAACCTTGCCGTAGGGCAAGGTGAGGTCGGCGACCAAGTGACGGCCGTACAGCACTTTCCGCACCGGCAGATCAGCGACCCGGCAATTGACGTGAGGGACGAGATCGAGCCGCGCCAGCCCGCCCCAGGCGCCCTTCACGGTAATGTCGGTGAGGTGATAGCCGATCAACTCAGCGATCCGCGGTGTGCCATCGATATGAGGGATGAATTTGAGATTGACGTTGAGCTTCTCCATCTCCGCCTTCACCTTCCCGTGATCGAGCACGAGATCGGGGTATTTATAGGCCATGGTGCCCATGGCGACGCGGATATCGTCGTAATGCAGGGTGCCGGTCAGGGTGTCATGGATGATGCGGAGATCGGGCTGGCCGATTTTTTTCGGAAATCCCCAGATTTCCCGCCCGCCCGTCGTCGGCGCCTCGTCATCGAGATACATCTGGGCGCTATAGTTGCAGGGCGTTCCGTTCCATTTCGCGGCGATGCCACAGCCGCTTTCTTGGTAACTCCCGAATCCTGAGGAGTCTGGCATTTTCATCCATTCGAAAAATACATGGTTGCCGTCCGGCTCTAGCGGCTCGGGCAGCATGGCGCGAATCGCATCGGGGTCGCTTTCATAATGAATGACCAGATATTCGCGGTTGATGAAACGATAGGGCCCTTTGGGATAGCTCGGGCTTACGAGCGGCATGGAGGAAGAGGCGAGAATCTCGTCGCGGGTCATGTCGGCTCCTTTGGGAATGGAGCCTGGAGATAAGGGCTTTCGAGGCCGCCAGAACAGCACCGAGCGGCGGAAATCCGCTCACATTACGGCGAGGCCGCCGGTTTCCACGCGGCGAGCAGATAATTGATGGCGACGTCGCGGCTCAGGCAAAACCGCTGGCGGAGCGGATCGAAGCGCATCCCGGCGAGATCGAAGAGACCCATCCCCACGGCGCCGAGCCAGTCCTCGATCTCGGCCGGCGCAAGGAAGCGCCGCCAGTCATGTGTCCCCGGCGGCGCCCAGCGTAGCAGATACTCGGCGGCGAATTTGCCGAACGCGAGCGAGCGCCGCGTGCGGTTGAGCGTCGACAGCACGAGAACCCCACAAGGGGCGAGGAGAGAGGCGATCTCGGCGAGGAAGCGGGGCGGCTCAGGCACGTGCTCGATCACCTCGAAGGCGGTGACGGCGTCGAAAACCGCGCCCTCGTCGATCAACGCGGCGAGTGTTCCGACGCGATAGCGAAGCGGGAGGTTCTGCCCCTCGGCGTGGCGGCGGGCGGCGGCGATCACGGCGTCGCTCGCGTCAAGACCGATGACCTCATGGCCGGCGCGGGCCAGCGCTTCCGCGGCGAGCCCGGCGCCGCAGCCGACATCGAGCACGCGGAGCGGCCGCGCGCCGCATCGCTCACGAAACCGCGCCAGCGCCCAGCCGACGCGAATCCCGTTCATCCGATGCAACGCCCGCATCGGCCCGGCCGGATCCCACCAGGTCTCGGCGAGTGCTGCGAAACGCGCGATCTCGGCAGCCGAGACATTGTCCGCGCTTTGGAGATCGGCGCGGGGATCGCCGGAGTCTTCGTGCCGCATGTTGCCTCTCCTCGGGGACGGCTTTATGTCATCCTCGTCGAGCCGGCAAACCGCGCGCCGCGCGCCTGAGCCGGCCGGCCGTTCCCCGGGGGAGAGATGGCTCGCATCGTCATGAAGTTCGGCGGCACTTCGGTCGCCGATCCGGAGCGCATTCGCAACGTCGCCGCGCGCGTCAAGCGTGAGGTCGATGCCGGCAACGAGGTCGCGGTCGTGGTCTCGGCGATGGCGGGGGTCACCAACCAGCTCGTCGCCTGGTGTCAGGAACTCTCGCCGCTGCATGATGCGCGCGAATACGATGCCGTGGTCGCGACCGGCGAGCAGGTGACGAGCGGCCTCCTCGCCATTGCGTTGCAGCATATCGGGATCGAGGCGCGCTCGTGGCAGGGCTGGCAGATTCCGATCCGCACCGATGGCGCGCATGGCAAAGCGCGGATCGATGCGATCGAGGGGGCTGAGCTCATCCGCCGGATGCGCGAGATACGCCAGGTCGCGGTGGTCACCGGGTTTCAGGGGGTGGGGCCCGATCATCGCGTCACCACCCTCGGGCGTGGCGGCTCGGACACCTCGGCGGTCGCCCTGGCGGCGGCGCTGGCGGCCGATCGCTGTGACATCTATACCGACGTCGAGGGGGTTTTCACCACCGATCCGCGCATCGTGGCAAAAGCCCGCAAGCTCGATAAGATCACCTATGAGGAGATGCTGGAACTCGCCTCCGTCGGCGCCAAGGTGCTGCAAACGCGGAGCGTCGAGCTGGCGATGAAAGAAAAAGTCCGGGTGCAGGTGCTCTCGAGCTTCGCCGAAGCGCCCGGCACCCTGGTCGTGGATGAGGATGAAATCGTGGAAAAAGCCCTGGTCGCCGGCATCGCCTATTCGCGCGACGAAGCCAAGATCACCATCCGCCGGGTGCCCGACCGGCCGGGCATCGCCGCCGCGATCTTCGGGCCGCTCGCGAGTGCTGCGATCAATGTCGACATGATCGTGCAAAACGTCGCCGCCGACGGTACCACCGACATGACCTTCACCGTCCCCAAGGCCGATCTGCCGCGCGCCGAGGCGACGCTTGCCGGGATCAAGGAGGCGATCGGCTATGCCGAAATCACCGCCGATCGCGATGTCGCCAAGGTCAGCGTCGTCGGGGTCGGCATGCGCAGCCACGCCGGCGTTGCCAGCACCATGTTCCGCACGCTGGCCGAGAAAGGGATCAACATCCAGGTGATCTCGACCAGCGAAATCAAGGTGAGCGTCTTGATCGGCGCCGAATATATCGAACTCGCCGTCCGCGCCCTCCATACCGCCTATGGCCTCGATGCCGCCTGACATCACCCCCCCGGACACTGCCGCAACCCCCGCCGCCGAACTCGCCCGGCTTTTTGCGCGTGGCGCGGCGTTTCTCGGCGCACGCGTGCCCATTCTCGGCGGCGCGATGAGCTGGGTGAGCGAGCGCCATCTCGTCGCCGCGATTTCCAACGCCGGTGGCTTCGGCGTCATCGCCTGCGGCGCCATGGGGCCTGATTTGCTCGCCGCCGAGATTGCGGCCACGCAAGCGCTGACCGATCGGCCGTTTGGGGTCAATCTGATTACCATGCATCCGGCGCTCGATGCGCTGATCGCGGTGACACTCGCGGCCGGTGTCACGCATGTCGTGCTCGCCGGCGGCCTGCCACCGGGCGGCGCGATCCGCGCGATCAAGGATGGCGGCGCGCGGGTGATCTGCTTTGCCCCGGCGCTCTCTTTGGCGCGGCGCTTGGTGCGGCTCGGCGCTGACGCGCTGGTGATCGAGGGATCGGAAGCGGGCGGCCATATCGGCCCGGTCTCACTCACCGTGTTGGCGCAAGAAATCCTGCCCCATATCACCGAGGTGCCAGTGTTCGTCGCCGGCGGGATCGGCCGCGGCGAGGCGATTCTCGCCTATCTCGAGATGGGGGCGGCCGGCGCGCAGCTCGGCACCCGCTTCGTCGCCAGCACCGAATCGATCGCCCATCCGCGATTCAAGGAAGCCTTTCTGCGCGCCCATGCCCGCGACGCGGTGCCCTCGGTGCAGCTCGATGAGCGCTTTCCGGTGATCCCAGTGCGTGGCCTCGCCAATGAGGGCACGCGGCGCTTTCTCGCCCATCAGATGGCGGTGCGTGACCGGTTTCTCGCCGGCGAACTCACGCGTGAGGCGGCACAGCTCGAGATCGAGCATTTCTGGGCCGGTGCCCTGCGGCGCGCGGTGATCGAGGGCGATGTCGAGACCGGATCGGTGATGGCTGGCCAGTCGGTCGGCATGGTCGCGGCGATCCAGCCGATCGCCGCGATCATCGCCGAACTCGAGAGCCAGGCCGAAGCCGCGCTCGCCGCGCGCTTGGCACGCACGGCGCCGTCCTCGCCGAGGGAATGACCCGGCACGGGACACTCCGCCCGTGACCACCGGCACCATGAGCCGGCGCCTGCTCGCGCGGCTCCGCGACTTGATGGCGCGCAGTGCGGCGCCACTCTCCGAACTCGCCGCCGTCATCGCCGCCGAAATGGTGAGCGAGGTGTGTTCGATCTACGCCCTCCGCCCGGGCGAGGTGTTGGAATTGGTGGCAACGCACGGGTTGCGCCCCGAGGCGGTGGGACGCACCCGGCTGCGGATCGGCGAAGGGCTGGTCGGGTTGTCGGCGGCGACCGGCGATACCCTCAATCTTCCGGATGCGCAGAACCATCCCGCCTTCGCCTATCGCCCGGAAACCGGCGAGGAGCCTTTCGCCGCGTTGCTTGCGGTGCCGGTGCGGCGGGCCGGCAGGATGCTCGGCGTCATCGTGGTGCAAAACCGCGCCGCCCGGCTTTATGCCGAGGATGAGGCGGAGACCTTGGAAACCGTTGCCATGCTGCTCGCCGAGCCGCTCGCCGCGATGGCCGCGAACGAACCCGGCGGCGAGGATTTGGCAACCACGCTGCCGCGGCACTTTGTCGGCACGACCCTGGTCGCTGGTCTCGCGATCGGGCCGGTGGTGGTGCATGGGCTGCGCCCGGCGCCGACGCGGCTGCTCGCCGACGATCCGGCGCAAGAGCAGGCGCGGCTTGCGCAAGCGGTCGCGCGGATGCGCCATGGGATCGATCAGTTGATCGCGGCCTCAGGCGAGCTGCCGGCCGCGGCGACGACGCGCGACGTCCTCGAGGCCTATCGGCTGGTCGCCGAGGACGCTGGCTGGCTGCGACGGGTTGCCGGGCGCGTTGCTGCCGGGCTTTCGGCGGAAGCGGCGGTTGAGCGGGCGGCGAGCGAGGTGCGCGAACGCATGCGCCGCATCAATGATCCCTATTTGCGCGAACGCGTCGCCGATATCGAGGATCTCGCCGAGCGGCTGCTTGCCGCCCTCGAGGCGGGCGCGCCGCCGCCGCCGGTGCCGCCGGGGGCGATTTTGCTCGCGCGGCGGCTGGGGCCGGCGCATCTGCTCGATTGGCACGGGCGCGGCATTGCCGGCGTGGTGGTCGAGGAAGCGAGTGCTGCCGGCCATGCGGCGATCATCGCCCGTGCCCTCGCCCTTCCCATGCTCGGCGGCGTGCGGGACGCGGTGGCGGCGGCCACGGCGGGAGATCTTGCGATCCTCGATGGCGATGAGGGGCAACTGATCCTGCGCCCGCCGGAGGATTTGCAACGCGCGTATTTGCGGGCGGCGCGCGAGCGGGCGGCGCGTGCCCTCGCCTGGGCCGATCTCGCGCAGGCGCCGGCGCGGAGCCGCGACGGGACTCCCTTCCGGCTGATGATCAATGCCGGTCTCGCGCAGGAATTGGCGGCGCTCGATCGGGTCGGCGCCGAGGGGATCGGTCTCTTTCGCACTGAAATCGCCATGCTGGCGCGCGGCCGCTTGCTCGATGTCGCCGAGCAGGCGGCACTTTATGCTCGGGTGCTGGACGCGGCGGCGGGGCGGCCGGTGCTGTTTCGCACCCTCGATCTTGGCGGCGATAAGCTGCTGCCGGATGCTGACGCGGTGGGGGGGGAAAACCCGGCGATGGGCTGGCGCTCGCTCCGCGTTGGTCTCGACCGCCCGGCTTTGCTGCGGCGGCAATTGCGGGCGCTGTTGCTCGCCGCCGGCGGACGGCCGCTTTCGGTGATGTTTCCAATGGTCGCGACCGTCGCCGAGTTCGTCGCCGCCAAGGCACTTTTGCTCGCCGAGCGCGAACGGGTGCGCCCGCCGCCGGCGCGGCTTTCGATCGGCAGCATGATCGAGGTGCCGGCGCTGCTCTGGCAGATCGACGGCCTTTTGGCGGCGGCGGATTTCGTCTCCGTCGGCTCGAATGATCTGATGCAGTTCTTGTTCGCCGCCGATCGCGGCGCGCCAGCCCTGGCGGGACGTTATGATATTCTCTCGCCCCCGGTTTTGACCCTGCTCGAATCGCTCGCGCGCCGTGCGGCTGCCGCGCGGGTGCCGCTCTCGCTCTGCGGCGAGGCCGCCGGCGAGCCGCTGGTGGCGCTCGTCCTCGCGGTCCTCGAGATCACCACGCTCTCGATGAACGCTGCCGCGGTCCTGCCGGTAAAGGCGGCGCTGGCGGCGGCGGATTTTCCGGCATTCCGCGCCGTCCTCGAGACGCTGCGCCGCCAGGCCGGGAATGTTGCTAGTCTGCGCGGTCCGCTCGATACTTGGGCGCGCGAGCATGACGTGCCGATCTGATCGGCGATGTGGCGGGGCGATGCGGCTGGTCGGTCGCCGGATTCGGATTGCTTGGGCGGAAATCGGCAATGATGTGCAACGCATGATTGATTCGACGCCGGAGAGCAATTGCGGCATGATGGTTTCGTCGATCATGGTTATGAGTGATGATACCCTGGTTGGCGCGTTTTTGTGGCCTGGTGATAGACCGGCGAGCGCAGCCGGACGGCCGGCGATCGCGCCACCGCCGCGAGAGGGTTTGGCCGCCCGTGACGTGGGGCTGCCGGCTCGGAGCCAGAGGGGCTCGGAGCCAGAGTGAAGATGAGATCCAGAGGGAAGGTGAGGCTTTGAGTAGCGTGCAGAGGGACCGTGAGATGGGAGGCGGGGCGGAGATCGCGCGATGACTCTCCCCGAGAGTGACGCGATGACCGTGATGGAGCGTTCTTCGCCCGGCGTTGGGTCGCGCTTGGCGGCGGCGCGGGAGCGCATGGGCTGGGCGCTGCCCGATGTCGCGGCGACACTTCGCATTCGCGAGCCGCATTTGCGGGCGATCGAGACCGGCCACGTTGCCGACCTGCCGGCGCCGGCCTATGCGATCGGTTTCGTCCGCAGCTACGCAACGCTGCTCGGCCTCGATCCGGATGAAATGGCGCGGCGCTATCGCGCTGAACTCGGTGGCGAGCATCGCAATACCGATTTGCAATTCCCCGCCCCGGTGCCCGAGCGCGGGGTGCCGGCCGGTGCGGTGGTGCTGCTCGGCGCGGTCATCGCGATCGGTGCCTATGTCGGGTGGTACCGGCTTTCCGGCGAGCGGCCGGCGCCTGAATCCATCGCTGCCGCCCCCGACCGGCTGATCACGCCTGCGGTGGTGCCGCCGGCGCCGCCGACGGCGAGTGCCGGCAAAACCGCGATGGCCGGCGCCCCGGAGATAGCCGCCAGTCAACCTCCGATGATATCCCAAGGGGCGTCCCAAGGCGCGTCTCAAGGGACATCCCAGGCGCCGCCCGAGGGAACATCCGCGGGGACGGCAGCGGCCGCCTCACCCGCCCCGCCGGTGAGCGCCGCCGCGCCGGCGCCCGCGATCGCACCCGCGCCGCCTGCGCGGATGGCGGCAGCGCCCGATGCCGCGCCCACCAATAATGCCCTGGTCGCCGAGGACACGGCGGCGGCAGGCGCGCCGGCCGTGACAGCGCCCGCCGCGCCGGCCAATGTCGCGGGCGGGACACCGATGGCCGCGGCGGAGGACACTCATATTCTCGTTCGGGCCCGCGCCGATTCGTGGGTTGAGGTGCGTGATCGTAAGGGCCACGTCCTTCTGAGCCGCATCCTTCATAGCGGCGAGACCTGGCCGGTGCCGAACCAGCCCGAGGGCGCGCCGCAATTGCTGCTCACCACCGGTAATGCCGGCGGCACCGAAATCGTCGTTGATGGCAGGCCGGCGCCGCCTTTGGGCGCGGCAGGTAAGGTGCGGCGGGATGTTCCCCTCGGTGTGGCGCCGGTGTCGGACGGCGCGCCGGCGGCGGCAAATTCCGGCCCCCGCTCTTCCAGCCCGGCGCAATAACGGCCATATCCCAGATCGGGCGCCGCGCCCGCCGCAGGGCGGAGACGGCGCGCGACGACAGAACCGGAGCCCCGCGATGAGCTATCGAGCCTATCAGCAAATCACCCGCCGCCGTTCGCGCCAGATCCATGTCGGCCCGGTCGCGGTCGGCGGTGACGCGCCGATCAGCGTCCAGACCATGACCAACACGCCGACCACCGATGTCGCGGCGACCGTCGCGCAAATCCAGCGCGCCGAGCGCGCCGGCGTCGATATCGTGCGGGTCTCCTGCCCCGACGCCGAAAGCACGGCGGCGCTGGCCGCCATCGTGCGTGCGGTCTCGGTGCCGATCGTCGCCGATATCCATTTCCACTACAAGCGCGCCATCGAGGCCGCCGAGGCCGGCGCCGCCTGCCTGCGCATCAATCCCGGCAATATCGGCAGCGCCGAGCGGGTGCGCGAAGTGATCAAGGCGGCGCGCGATCATGGCTGCTCGATGCGGATCGGCGTCAATGCCGGCTCGCTGGAGCGCCATCTCTTGGAAAAATACGGCGAGCCCAACCCCGAGGCTTTGGTCGAAAGCGCGCTCGAACACGCGAAAATTCTCGAGGACCATGATTTCCACGAGTTCAAGATCAGCGTCAAAGCCTCTGACGTTTTTCTTGCCGTCGCCGCCTATCAGCAGCTCGCCGAAATCTGCGACCATCCGCTCCATATCGGCATCACCGAGGCCGGCGGGCGGCGCACCGGGACGGTGAAATCGGCGATCGGGCTCGGAAGCCTGCTCTGGGCCGGGATCGGCGATACCGTCCGCGTCTCGCTCTCGGCAGAGCCCGAGGAAGAGGTGCTGGTCGGCTGGGAAATCCTGAAATCGCTGGGGCTGCGCCATCGCGGCGTGCGGGTGATCTCGTGCCCCTCCTGCGCCCGCCAAGGGTTCAACGTCATCGAGACGGTGGCGAAGCTCGAGGAGCGCCTCGCCCATATCGAAACGCCGCTCACGCTTTCGATCATCGGCTGCGTCGTCAACGGGCCGGGGGAAGCGCTGATGACCGATCTCGGCGTCACCGGCGGCGGCAATGGCCGGCACATGGTCTATCACGCCGGCAAGACCGACCACACCATTGCCGCCGAGGGCATGATCGACCACATCGTCGATCTGGTCGAGGCCAAGGCCGCCGAACTGGCGCAAGCGCCGAAACAGGCGGCGGAATAAATGCCGCCCGTCCAGCCGCCGCGCGGCACCCATGATCTGATCGGGGAAGAACAGCGCCGGCACCGGTTCGTGACGGATACCGCGCGCGAGGTTGCCGCGCGTTACGGTTTCGAAGAATGGGTGACGCCGATTTTCGAGAAAACCGAGGTCTTCGCCCGCACCCTCGGCGAGACCTCCGACGTCGTCACCAAGGAAATGTACACGTTTCCCGATCGCGGCGGCGATTCTCTTACCCTTCGCCCCGAGGGCACCGCCGGGGTGTGCCGCGCCCTGGTCTCGAACGGTCTGACCCAGACTTTGCCGCAGCGCGTGTTCTATGCCGGGCCGATGTTCCGCTATGAGCGGCCGCAAAAGGGGCGGTTTCGCCAGTTTCATCAGATCGGCGTAGAATTGTTAGGGCCGACCCATGCGATCGCCGATGCCGAAGTGATCGCCTGCGGCTATGATATTCTGCGAGCCCTCGGGATTGCCGATGAGGTGCGGCTCGAGATCAACACGCTCGGCGATGATGAGAGCCGACGGGCACATCGTGCTGCGTTGATCACGTATATGCGTGATTTTGCTCACAGGCTTTCCGACGATAGCCGGATACGTCTGGAAAAAAATCCGCTCCGTATCCTCGATAGCAAAGATCCGGTCGATCAGGCGCTCGTCGCGCAAGCGCCGAAAATTACGGATTATCTCACCGTCTACGCACGGGAATACTATGACAACGTCAAAGTCGCTTTGTCGGAGTGCGACGTCGCCTTTATCGAAAATCCGCGCATCGTGCGTGGTCTCGACTACTATAGCCATACCGCCTTCGAGTTCGTGACCGAGCGCCTCGGCGCCCAAGGCACCGTCCTTGCGGGCGGCCGCTATCAGGATCTGCTCAACCAGCTCGGCGGCGGCATGAGCGGCGGGGTCGGCTTTGCGGCAGGAATTGAGCGGTTAGCGATGCTGCTCCATGAAGAGAGAATACCCAATCCGCCACGGCATGTTTCCGTCATTTCACCGCTCAATACCGAAGGCCCGTTGTCCGAAAACTCAAGGCTTGCCTTGAAAATCACGGAGAGATTACGTCGTGACAACATTGCTGTCGACTATTCCTACTGGTCCCTCAAGCGCGCGTTGAAGCGAGCTGCCGACGCTGATGTTCGTGTCGCGGTCATTCTCGGCAGTGAGGAAGTTGCGCAGGGGGCAATAGTCGTCCGCGATCTTCGCCGGCGCGAGCAAACCACGCATGACGAGATCGAAGACGTCGTCACTCAAGTAAGAAAACTGCTCGCAGGCGGCGCTTGACCCTCGATCCGAAACTTGACCGCATCGAGGCGCGGGCCGACGAGCTGCGCGCGGCGCTGAGTGCCGGTCTCTCCGGCGAAGAATTCGGCCGCGCCTCCAAGGAACTCGCTGAGTTGGCGCCGCTGGTTGCGCGCATCAGCGAGCTGCGTGAGGCCGAACGGCAGGCCGAGGAGGCCGAGGCGTTGCGCGCCGATCCTGAACTCGCGGCCCTTGCCGAGGCCGAACTCGCCGAACTGCGCGCCCGCATCCCGCGCCTTCTGCGCGAAATCCAGATCGCGCTATTGCCGCGCGACGAAGCTGACGAGCGCGCCGCCATCCTCGAAATCCGCCCCGCCGCCGGCGGTGACGAGGCGGCGCTGTTTGCCGCCGAACTTTTCACCACCTATCAGCGCTATGCCGAAGGGCGTGGCTGGCGCTTCGAGATTCTTGATTATAACGCGACCGAACTCGGCGGTCTTCGCGAAGGGATTGCCGAGATCACCGGGCGCTCGGTCTTCGCGCGCCTGAAATACGAATCCGGTGTCCATCGCGTCCAGCGCGTGCCGGCGACCGAGAACCAGGGGCGCATCCATACCTCGACCATCACCGTCGCCGTTTTGCCCGAGGCGGAGGAAGTGGATGTCGCGATCAACGAGGCCGATCTTCGCATCGATGTCTTTCGTGCTTCCGGCGCCGGCGGCCAACACGTCAACAAAACCGAAAGTGCCGTGCGCATCACCCATATGCCGAGCGGTATCGTGGTTGCGATGCAGGATGAAAAAAGCCAGCACAAGAACCGCGCCAAGGCGATGAAAATCCTCCGCGCCCGGCTTTACGAACAACAGCGCGCGCGCGCGCACGCAACCCGCGCCGCCGATCGCCGCGCCCAGGTCGGCACCGGCGATCGCAGCGAGCGCATCCGCACCTATAATTTTCCGCAAGGCCGCGTCACCGACCATCGCATCAATCTCACGCTGCATAAAATCGATCGGATCATGGCCGGTGAATTGGACGAGATCATCGACGCGCTCGCCGCCGAGGATCAAGCGGCGCGGCTGGCGGAGGCGTAACATGGAGCGCGGGCCCGGCGCGCAAACATAGTCGGATAAGCGAGCAGGGAGAGGCGGGATCGGGTATCCTTAAAGCCCCTCAGTGATCAGCCCGGGCAGGCTCCCGCGATCGATTTCGATTACCCGGTCAGCGTGAATGAGATGATGCGCGAGGTTGATATCGGCAAGGCCGAGGCCGGGGATCTCAACCCCGGTGTGAAGGCCGTGCCCAGTGAAAATCATGCCGCAAACGGCGGCGATGGCGTTACCGACCTCGATCGGGTTCCAGCAGAAAGCGCGCCGGATCGCGCCGGCCATGATGAGTTCGCGGGCTTGCGAGGGCAGCGCCATGCCGACGACCGCGATCTGCGGCGCGAGCCCGCGCGCGGCGACGATTTTTCCGGCGCCAACAGCGCCGCTTTCGCCAAAGGCCAGAATCCCGCCGAGATCGGGGAAGGCCTCGATCACGTCTGCGGTGATGCGGCTCGCGGCGGCGCGCTCGAGACCATCGGGAAAGCGCGGTGCGGCCAAAGTCATTGCCGGGAAATTGGCTTTCTGATGGGCGATGGCGGCGTCTGCCCAAAGCCGGTGCGATGGCATCGCGAGTGTTCCGACATAGAGAGCATATTTGCCCCGCCCGCCCATTTCATGCGCCAGCGCCTGCATCAGCCGAACCCCGAAGGCGGCGGGATCGACCGGCTCAATATCCCAACTCCGCGTCGCGATCGCCTCGCCTTGCACGGTGATGACCAGGATCCCGGCATCACGCGCCGCCTGAACGAGTGGGGCGAGTTCTGCGGTCGCGAGCGGCATCAGGGCGATGGCGTCAACGGGCGCGTCCTTGCCGTCGATCAGGCGTTGCATCAGCGCCGCTTGGCGCGACGGCTCGGGGCTTTCGGGGCCGATCAGGCTGGTGTTGAGGAAATAGCTCTGGCCGCCCTGGCGCAAGCCTTTCGCCATCAGATCGGACCAGGGGGTTGCGACCATGTCGGCGATCATGACCAGGGTTTTTTGGTGCATTTGTGCGAACGCCGGGCGCAGGGCGGCGCCCAGGCCGGCGAGACCGATCAGCCCGAGTGCTGCGCGGCGATGCATGTTATCTCCCTATTGTCCGAGACGATGTGATGATCGGCGAAAGCCGGCGATCACGCAAGCCGATTGACCGAGATTGGCATCCTCGTTAGGGTTTTCGCGCAAATGCGCCGAAATTCCGCTAAACCTGGGTCTGGCCGTCGATTTGCGAGCTGCGGGCGACGCTTTGGCCTGATCGCGGCGGTTTGGGCGGTGATCGGCCAGATCGCGTTTGCCGATCTGATGCGGGTGGAGGCGACGCGCGTCCTTCTCGGCGCGGGGACTATCATCTGCCATGTCGGCGATGGCGGCTCCGCGCCGACCGCGCCCCATCACGGCTCGGATTGCGATACCTGCCCGCTCTGCCAGGCTTTCGCCGAGGCGAGTTTTCTTGCCGGGCCTGCTTCGTCGCCGATGCTTCCCGAACCGTCGCTTGCCTGGCAGCGCCGTGGCGGCGTGTTGCCGCCAGTGCGCGCGCCGCCAGCGATCGCCCTCGCCGGCGCCTGGCCGCGCGGCCCGCCCGCCTGATCCGAGTGGCTTGCCCCGTCCCGGCGTCGCCGGTGGCGGGTTTTCGCACTCGTTTCAGGAAAGATCACGCTCATGCCCCCCTTGCGTCCGTCGCGTGCGGCACCGTTCGCCGCCGCCTTGCTCTGGCTTCTGCCTGGGCTTCCCGCCGCCTTTGCTCAGAGCGCCACCGCGCCCGCCGCGGCTAGTGATACCGCCTGGCAAAGCGGCTATCTGTTCGATTTTAGCACTTTCGGCTCGTCGAGCGGCGTCGGTCAGGCGATGGCCAATGCCGGCATTTATCTCAATGGCGGCGAGACCGGCATCCTCGCCGGCAATGTCTCCGGCGGGGCCAAGCAAGGCTCGGTTTTCGACAATGATTTCGAGCTCGAGGTCGATCTCGACATGGCTCGCATCGCCGGCATTCCCGGTGCGGCGATGCACATTGTCGTCGATGACCGGGTCGGCGGCTATTACGGCGGGTTCAGCGGCTCGAACACGTTAACGCCGCAGACCTTCGGGCCGAACGAAGTCCTGCAATTCCAGGAGTTCGACTGGGATCAGTCGCTGTTCAACGATCATGTCTTGCTGTTGATCGGACGCCAGTCGCCGGTATTTGATTTCAACTCCTTACCCGTTGCCTGCAATTTCGTCTTTACCAACGCCTGCACGAATTTTACCGCGTTCTTCGTCAATGACAGTGCTGCGATCGCACCCGCCTCGACCTGGGGGGCGCGGATCTCGATTCACCCGACCTCGGAGACCTATCTCCGTGCCGGCATCTATGAAGATGATCCCTATGCCTACACCCAAGCCTCGAACCTCACCAATAACTGGGGGTTCGGTCATGCGAGTGGGAGCTTCGTTCCGGTCGAGCTCGGTTATAAAACCGATTTCCCGACCGATTCCTATCCACGCGTCTATGCGATCGGCGGATTTTACGATGACAGCCCCTATCCCGATCCGCTGTTCAACGGCGCCGGCTTGCCTTTGCCGATTTACGGCGGCACCGCGCGGCAGGACCAGGGGCGGGAATCGCTTTATGCAATGTTCCAGCAGATGATCTGGCGGCCTGATCTCTCGGAAACCCGGCGCGGTCTCACCGTGTTTGGCGGCACGATGTTTGGCTCAAACCAGTCCGAAATCCGGCAATATTACCAAGCCGGGCTCTCGGATCAGGGGCCGTTCGCCTCCCATCCGCATGATTCGGTGAACTTCCTCGTGATGTATCAGGTGTTCAACCAGCGCCTCGTCGAGGATCAGACCTTGCTCGCCAATCTCGGCGGCTATCCCGGCCGGACCAACAAAGGCGAGACCGATTTCGAACTGAACTATCTCTGGCAGGTCGGTGCCGGAGTCTCGATCCAGCCCTTCGTCGAATACATCATCAATCCTGATCAGATTGGCTTTGCCGTTCCCAATCCGCGTCTTGCGAATTCGACCACGCTCGGCATGCAATTTGCGATCGCATTGCCGGATTCGCTCGGCTTGCCGGTTTTCGTCCGCAAAAACTGATCTCGCAAAGGAAATCATCTGATGAGCAAGAAATCCATCCTCCTTGCGCTCTCGTTTCTGCTGGGCGCGCCCGCCGCTTTCGCCCATTCCTATCTCCGCGCGAGCGAGCCCGCGAATGAAGCCGCGGTGAAAACCGCGCCGAAACAAGTGGTGATCGATTTCACTGAGGAAATCGCTCCGCGCTTTTCCGGCATTACGGTTGAGGACAGTAACGGGACGCGGGTCGATAGCGGCGAACTCCACGCCGAAAACAAGGACGGCACGCGGTTTGGCATCACCCTCAAGTCGCTCGCGCCGGGCGTCTATACTGTCCACTGGCATGCGGTTTCCGCCGATGACGGGCATAAGACGTCGGGGAGTTTCCGTTTCACCGTCCTCGCGCCTTAAGGCAGGGCGGTGACGCCGGCCGAAGCTGCGGTCGCCCTGGCGCAGGTCGTGCAAATCTGCGGCATGGTCTCGGCGTTCGGGAGTTTCGTCTTTCGTCTGACGATTCTGCCGGGTGCGGCGCTGGACGGCGCGGCCAGGGATGGCATGGCGGCACGGCTCGCCGGCCTTGCCCGCGCGAGCCTGGTGCTCGCCCTGTTGGCGGCGGCGGCGCGGCTCGTGCTGCAGGCGGCGGTCATTGCCGGAGCGGCGAGCGTCGGCGACGCTCTCGCCGTGATTCCCGATATCGTCCGCTTCAGCCGTTTCGGGACGATGCTGGTGGGGGAGGGGGGACTGATGGCGCTTGCCCTCTTTGCCGGGCGGGGGGCGCGCGGGGGAATGCTTGGTGCGGCGCTGCTTGTGTTGGCTTTCGTCCTGGCCGCGGGCTCGCTCCACGGCGCGGCGGTGCCGGGCTGGCGGGGCGGTGCGCTGTGGGCAGTTGCCAGCCTGCATATGCTGGCAACCGCCCTCTGGCTCGGCGGGATCTGGCCGCTCGCCGTGCTTCTCGGGCGGCTGTCCCCGGCCGCCGCGGCGCCACCGGTCGCGCGGTTTTCCGCGCTCGCGATGAGTGCCGTTGCCGTCCTCGCGCTGACGGCGCTCGCGCAGGCGAGCGTTTTGGTCGGCAGTATGGCGGGGCTGACGGCGGGGCCTTACGGGCAGCTCGTGGTAGTGAAATCGCTCCTGTTTCTGCTGCTGCTCGGATTGGCCGCGCGCAACCGGCTGCTGTTGTTGCCGGCGCTCCGCGGCGGCCATGGCGAGCAGGCATTGCGCCTGCTCCGCCACTCTCTGCGCTGGTCGTTGGGGCTTGCGTTCCTGGTGCTGCTCGCCGCCGGCTTTCTTGCGAGTCTGGCGCCGGGCTCAGCGCGAACGCTGTCGGCAGGCGGCGGCGAAAGCGGCGAAGAGGCGGCGGCTCGCGACATTCTCGCCGGCGCGCCACTCGGGATGCCATTGCACGCCGATCGCAAAGCCTGACGCGCTCGCTACCCGCACGCCCTCGATGGTGCCATCGGGGGCGATGGCTTCGATGGCGAGATCGGGCGCCGGACGATCGATCGCTTGCTCATGGACGGAGTTCACCAGGATTTCGCTCTCGCCGATGATCTCGGCGAGCTGCCCTGAGAGCCGCACCGGATGGCGGGCGGCGTAACGCGCCTCGCGATCGTCCTCACGCCCGATATGGGCCAAGCGGCCGGGAAGGGCGTGGACGCGCTGGCTCAGCGTACCGCCGAGCGCGACGTTCAACTCCTGAACGCCGCGGCAAATGGCAAAAAGCGGCAGGCCGACGGCGAGGGCTTCGCGCGCGAGGGTAAGCGTGGTCGCATCGCGCGCCGGGTCGTGGGCCTCGGGGGTCAGATCCTCGGCGGCACCGTAGCGCCAGGGTTCGACATTGCTCGGGCTGCCATCGAGCAGCACGCCATCGAGTCGCGGGAGCAGATCCAAGGCGGCCTCGCCGATCGGTGGGATCAGCACCGGGACGCAGCCGGCAACCTCGAGCAGCGCCGCGCCATAGCGCGCCGGTGCGCTGTGATGCACCTGGCCGTTACTGGAAATCGCACACGCGGGAATGCCGACGACAACGGCCATGTCGTTTTCCTTTTCCTGGCGAAGGTTTCATAGACCGGATCGCGTGCTGCGCAAACAGGCTCGATCGCCGGCGTACGTCTGAAATAATTTTGAGAAAACTCCCACAATACTGTCGCGCTATGACGAACACGCTACTTTAGATGCTATCACTTATTTTTCTCACACCCTGAAATAGTCTTTGCCTCCTGATTTGCAATTGCTCTAAATCGCTCTGACTGCCGCGCGGCGACGAAAGCCGATTCGTGGCGGGCGCATG
>NZ_JBMFWJ010000020.1:0-47753 GCF_049965395.1 Acidibrevibacterium sp. | reverse complement strand
CGCCTCACGTCGCGAAACCCGCCATCTCCGCCGCCCCAGGCGCGCGAGCCAGCCGATATAAATATTGCGTGCAATCGACATCGTCTCGAAAAAACCTTCGACTTTGCGATCTTCCGTGACATAGACGATGCCATCGCGCACCGCCGGGGCCGGCACGCGGTAACGCACACGCCGCCCCTGCAGCAAGACGTCCCCACCATGGAACAAATCGCGCTTGAGTACGCCGGCCACGATCTTGAAGATCTCCGTGCGCCCAGCCCCCACCAGACCGAAAACGCCCGTGATTTGCCCGGCAAAAATCGAAAGTGACGTGTTTTTTACCATTGGCGCCATGCGCAGATTTTGAACCGAGACAACCCGGCGCCCGCTGCGCCGCGCCGTTTGCTTGCGCATGCCATAGAGAGTCTGCGACAAATCTCGTCCCACCATCGCCTGGACGATACGCGCGCGGTCGAAATGATGCGTCTCGTCGGTTATCACGTGTCGCCCGTCCCGCAAAATCGTAATGCGATCGGAAATTGTAAGCGCCTCTTCAAGCGCATGAGAGATAAAGATTACTGAAACCGCTCGGCGTTTTAGTTCTAGAACCAAATCAAAGAAATATTTTTTTTCCTCCGGCGTGAGCGTCGCCGTCGGCTCATCAAAGATGATTATTTTTGCCTTATGTAGGACGGCACGCGCAATCTCCACCATTTGTTTTTTGGCCGCCCCAAGCAAACCAACCGTAGTCGTCGGCGCCACATCGAAGTTGAGCGACTGCAGGAATTGCTGAGCTGCAATATAGATGCCACGCTGGCGATTATAAAATTTCTCCTGGCCAAGAAACAGGTTTTGCGCGACCGTCATCGTCGGGACCAGGCTATTTTCTTGAAACACCATGGCGACGCCAAGATGACGTGCCTCGAGTGGCGAACGTGGCGACGCTGGCCGGCCCTCGATCAGCATTTCCCCCGAGGTGAGGCTGACGACGCCCGCCATCACCTTCGTCATTGTCGATTTGCCCGCACCATTTTCCCCAACGAGCGCATGAATCTCCCCCTCCGAGAGCAAAAAATCCACCTCATCGATAGCGGGAACACCGCCATATTTAACCGTGGCACGCCGCAACTCCACGATCGGTGCCTTCATCTTGGAAACTCCTGCTCGATCGAAGCGAGCGACAGCGCGAGGATCTTACTGTCGCCTTTTGCTAAGACATAGAGAAATTCTCCACATTCTACGACGCTGGTGACGCCGTGGTGGGTGCCACCAGCACGGCTGTGCAATGAATAGATAGGCAATCCATCCTCCGTCAAGCGGATAATGAGACCGTAAGACCTCGGCGGTGCCCATGGTTTCAGGATTCCCATAGTCTTGATATGCGCGCCCTGCATCGGCTCAAGATAAGAGTGGCCTGAAGTTAGCCTTGGCGCGATCCAAAATTGCGGCTCGATCTCACGCATCATGCGTTCGCGATAGCGAGGCTCACGGAGCACGAATTCGACGAGCTGCGTTCGCGCAAGGAACGCGGTTAGCCAAAACCCGCCGCCCGCAGCCGGACTTAGACGCGATGGGTAAACCGGCAGATTTTCCAAGATCGGAGTGGCATCCCCCGCAACTTTATAAGCCATCAGGCGATGCGCCCAACTCTCGCTCACCCAAATCGCACTGTTTGACGTGCAAATGCCAAACGCATAAGAAAGGCCCTCCGTGATCCCGCGCGTATCGCCGGTTTTGAAATCGATTGAAAACGCGCGCCCGCTCGTTCCACGCGCCATCAAATCATGACACCAATCCTCATAGCGATGCGAGCGCGAACCCTCGGTCACTAACACGCCGCGACCATCGGCGTCCCGAGCAATGGCATTAACCGACATGAACGGGCGACCAGCAGCCTCTCTCCAGGATTTGCCATCATGTATCCCGCCCAGGATTCTGATTTCCCTGCCCGCGATCGCGACCGCCAGTGATTTTTCCGCAACACAGCAAAGCGCGGTAATGGGCGCCTCGAAATGGGCTATTTCAAGAAACTCGTTGACCGCAAGGCGAAAAACGCGCGATCCAGCGGCGACGTAAAGTTCTTCGCCGTCGCTTGCGAGATCCTCTGCGCCCTCAAGAGACAGCACAATCGGCGCGGCCTCTAGAATCTGGTTTGGTTTCAGCGGACCATCGAAGGGTGGGATCGTGGTTGCCGCATCGCCGCGCCCAAATAGTTGATCGCTCAGATGTCGCAGCGTGCGGATCATGCCGCCGTTCTCCATCGTCGATCATATTGGACGAAATCGGGATCCGCATTCGGCAAGCGATAGCGCCCGATTCGGTTATTCATGATACCCCCGAGATATAAATACCCGCGATGCTCTCGCATCGAGGTGATCATGGGGTGGTTGACGCCGCCAAGATCCCAGAGCGACTCAAGAATCCGGCCCTGTTCATCAAATTTGATAACACAGCCCGTGTTGATATTAGGAAAGAGCCATTCATCGATAGGCAGGCGCTTGGCCATGCGGCGTCGAAAGCCAGGCATGCGCCAGGCAAGATCGAGAGCCGGGCAGCGCATGCCAACCAACGCAAGCCAATAATTTCCATCTGACGCCGGATTTATGTTGTCGGGATAGCCCGGGAGATTCTCAAGGACGGTTTCTACCCGCCCTGCCTTTGGTCCCGCGAACCAATAGCGCTTTACCGTACAGCCCCAAGTTTCCGCAAATAGAATGGATTGTCGATTGTTGGCGATGGAAACGCCGTTCGGAAATTTCAGCCCGCGCAGAACGGTGCGTGTCGTGCCATTGCGAGGATCGTAACAAATGATACGGCCGTTGCCACGTGCTTCCAAACCATCCACCGGCCATTCATCCATTTCATAACGCACGGTCGCCTCGGAGAAAAACACCCGCCCGTCATCTGCAATATCGAGATCATCGGCGAGACGAAGCCGGCTATCGTCATTGACCGATCGCAGGCTGCGATTGGTCTCGTCTGTTGCTTTTTCCACTCGGTGGCTTCGTGTGACGCGATAAAGTCCCATGCCACCGATACACGCATAGAGCGCGCCTGCGCGATCGAACGCCATGCCGAGCGGCTGGCCGCCGATATGCGCGTAAACTTCCATACGCTCGTAATCGGGCGGGAAAAACCGAATAATGTCGCCGTGCCGTGATCCCGCGTAAAGATTATCCTCTCCGTCGAGAATGATGTCTTCTGGCGCCTCGATGCGGCCGACAGCGATCTCGCTCACATCACGCAACCGGTCATTCAACGCGAGTGGCGTGCCGTTGTCTGCTGTGGTCGACGGGATCGGCGGCATCGCATGATAGGTTGGGCTCACGTAAACCTTGCTAATGATGCGCGTGCGGTTTTTTACCCAACGGATATCGATCATTGCGGCGATCAGGAGGATCGCCGCCAATACCATGCGGTTGACTCCGCCCGGCGCCGAAAGTGTGGTAAGGCCGTTCGTGATCAGGAGCACGATCAAGGTGCCGATCATAGCCTTGGCCACCGAACCCTTGCCGCCACCGAGGCTGATACCGCCGAGGATCGCCGCGGTAAGCACCGTGACCTCCAGACCGACGCCGATATCGCCTCCCACGGTGCCAAGACGCGCGGCGAAAAATAGAGCTCCGAGCGCGGTGAGGAGCCCACTGGCAATATAGCATAACGCGATCGTGCGGCGGACAGGGATGCCGGAGTTGAACGCCGAACGCCGAGACCCGCCGATGGCAACGATGTGCCATCCTGGCCGAAGTCGGGTCAGAAACACATGGCCGAATAGCGCGATCGCGGCGTAGACCAAAACGATGCTCGGGATGCCGAAAATCCCGCCACCGCCAAGGAAGTTCCAGCTCGGAATATCGGGAAACGCTGCTGCGATCTGATTGGAATGTCCGAATATCAAAAGATCATAGGCAGCGCGATAGACGATCAGTGTAATCAACGTCGTGATGAAAGCGCGAAGACGAAAATATCCGATCAACACGCCATTGACTGCGCCGAGCAGCGCACCCGCAACCAGTGTTGCCGGAATCACGCCCCAAACCGGCCAGTTGAGAACGTCGAGACAGTAAAGCGCACAAAAATCAGTAAGTGCAAACATAGAACCGATCGAAAGATCGATGCCGCCAACGATGATCACCAGAGACATGCCTAGAACGCAAAACCCGATCTCGCAAGCCTGGCGCGCTGTGTCGGCGAGGCCTGCCGCGGAGAGAAAGCCCGGTATGGCTCTGCTGAGCGCGACCGCGACGATGATCAGCACGAGGGCGGGAATGGCGGTTTCGGTCCATCGTTTGGAAAGAATTTCGCCTACCAAATGATCTGGCCAAAGACGATAGCGCAGACGAATAAGGCTTTCGCTCATGATATTTTCCGTACACTGCGGAGGAAAATGAGAAATAGGCTGCGCCGGCGGCGATCACCGGCGCCCCATCTCACGATCTATTTTGCATTGCACTGAGGCTCCAGCATGTCCCAGGCGCGTCGGCATTGGCTTTCGTGATCGGGATCAGCGTTGTATAGATCGAGCTTTTGACTTCGCCCGGTTTCATTCCCGAATCGAGTAGCCATTTGATCATCGCCGCCATATCGGATGCTTGCGTCGGAACGTCATAGCTCATATCGAGATCGAAAGCGCCAGACTTGACCTGATCACAGGCGCCGCGCGTCTCGCCGCCGCCCGATGTCGCGAGATAGAGCTTTCCCGTCAGCCCAGCTTCTTTCACCGCCGCTGCGGTGCCGATATCCATCCCATCCCAGAAACCGACGATGCCACAGATATCTGGGTGCTGCTTGAGAACGGTTTGCGTGATCGCCTTGGCTTTGGCCGCGTCCCAATCGGCGGCCTGGCTGGAGACAACCTGAATTTCAGGATGCTTGGCGAGGATATTTTCGACGCCCTTCAGCGTATAAGCGCTGGCCGCCGCCGAGAGCGCGCCCTGGACGATCGCGATCTTATTCGATTTTCCGTGGCAAGCCTCGACAACCGCTTCTGTGTCACGCTCACCGATCTCGATCCAGTTGGCGCCCACGAAAGCGGTGCTGCGATAGGCGGATCCCATGTTGATCTGGATGACGTAGATCCCTTCTTTCTCCGCCCTTTGCAGCAATTTCGCATAAGTCTGCACGTCAGGATTATGAATGATCATCACCGCGGGCTTTTCGGAAATCAGGGTGGTGACGGCCTGTGCACCGGCATTGGTGCTCCAGTTGGGGTCGCGCACCTCGACCTTCACGCCATAGGGCGCCAGTTGCTGCTTTACGCCAGCGAACCATCCCTCGGTGAGATCGAAATTCATCGCAACTGGCACATAGGCGACGACTTTGCCCGCCAACGCCTTGGTGAACTGCGCCTGGAATGGTTCATCCAACCCTTGTTGCGCGTTTGCCGGCAAGTTTCCCACCGACGCCAGCATGCCGAAACCGGCGATCGCCGGCACTATTTTTTTCATAAGCCCAGTCATGGCGTCCTCCCTTGGTGTGCCAATGTCGAATTTTCGCTTTCTCAGATATCGCCTTGCTGCGCCGTCTCCTCGTTGCGGGGGTTGAGCAAGGAGTCGGTCATGATGGCGATCAGAAGCACGAGACCCTTGATCAAGTTCTGTGCGGAATAAGAGAGATCCATGATCGTCATCGCGTTCAACATGGTGCCGATCAGCAATGTTCCGATGATCACGTTTACGATCCCGCCGCGCCCACCGGAAAGACCAATGCCGCCGAGAACGACGACTAGGATGACGTCATAGATTAGGGTCGAGTTATAGATCCTCGTTGGCATGCTGTTGACGGATGCGGCGAGAACAATGCCGGCGAACACACCGACGAGTGATGCCATGACATATTGCAAAACGACGACTGGCCGCGAGGGAAGCCCGGCGATACGCGCGGCATTCGGGTTGTCGCCGATGGCATAGACAAAGGTGCCCAATCGGGTTTGTCGGAGAAACAGCGCAAGCACGATCGCCGCGAGGCCGAACATGACGATCGGCACTGGCACGCCCGCGACCCTTCCCTGGCCGAGGGTGGTCAAGGCGTTCATCCCGGGGCTCCATTGCACGACATCGAGCTTGAAGAGAGCCGCTTGTCCGAGACCCGCGAGAAACAATCCGCTCGCCAATGTCGCAAACAGCGACGGCACTTCTGCGTATGCGATCAGCCATCCGTTGACAAGACCGAGCGCAAGGCCAAGCGCGAAAGCAGCGATCAGGGCGAGAGAGAGCGTATGCCCATTCTGCACCATCTGTAAAACGAGACCGGGCGGGACCGCGAGCGCGGCGATGAGCGACAAATCGATGCCGCGGCCGATCACAACCACCGCCATCCCAAGCCCAAGAATGCCGAGCACCGCGACGTTTTGCAAAAGCGTCAGCATATTGTCGGGGGTGAGGAAGCCGTGCAGCAATAGCGAGAAGATAAGGAATAAAACCAAGAAAAGAGCGAAGACGATCGTCTGCTGGCTAGGACGAAACAAGCCCCCCGCCGCGCGCTGTCCGGCGGCTGCGCGTTGGCGGTGCCCGCTTTTCCCGCGGGGGATTCTCTCAGCTTCGGTCACCACGTTTCCCCGTTTTGCCTCACCCGCGAGGTCTTATTTGAGCCGCTGATTTTTCTTAGGCCCTTGCGATGCTAACGTATTCCAGAATTGGTTGCAACATGGAAGCGGAACCCGAATTCCGCGATAAAGCGATCTACGGCTTGAAAAAGCCATTGTTTTTTATGGAGAACGGCGCGATTGACGTTTGAGGATCGTTCATCTGGTGGGTGCGATGGGGCATTTCAGACAGTGTTGCCGTTCAAATTGGCGGCGACGGACGAGACGTTGACGGCGCGGGGCGGATTGGCGGTGTTTGGCGAGTCTCTGCGGACGAAGCGGGCTGCCGCGCTGATTGACCATGAGTTGCCAGCCCCCGGCAGCGCGGCGGGATACGCGCCTTCGGTTCATGGCTTGCCGCTGATCCTGATGCTTGCCGGCGGCGGGCGGAGGCTGGAGGATTTGCGTGTCCTGCGCAAGGACAAGGGCCTGCGCGCTTTGCTGCAGCTTGTGCAAATGCCGAGCGGTGACGCGACCGGCGACTGGCTGCGTCACCAGGGCGGGCAAGGCAGTGGCGGGCTGGTCTGCAACGGATGAACCGAAGCCTTTCTCGTCGCTTGCTGCACCAGGACGATCGCACCGGGTATATGCTTGACATCGACGCGATGTAGATCGTCGCGGAGCGCGCCGACAGCGCGGCCTATCAGGCGGAGATTTTCAACTGGTGCGACGCGAGCGGCAAACAGTTCGCGATCGGCGCCGATCAGGACGCTGCGGTGAAAGCGGCGATGACCGCCATTCCCGTGCATGCGTGGAAGGCGTGTCGCGACGGCGAGATCGCCGAGACCGTCCATGGCATGAACAAGACGAAGACGGCATTCCGCCTGATCGTCACGCGGCGCGCAGACGCCGGACCTGTTCGCGGACCGCTCGCCCTGGCGCTATCACGCCATCGCCAGTAACCCGCGCCGATGAAGACGCGCAAGCGACGCTGGCATGGTATAACCAGCGTGGCGAGGCCAGCGAGAACCGCATCAAGGCGCTGAAGATCGGCTTCGGCATGGACTCCATGCCGTGTGGGACATGCGAAGCCAACGCCGTGTTTTTTCCATCGGTGTGCTGACCTATAATCTTTATCTTGGCTTTCGCGCCAGCGCGCTCGGCGATGGCTGGGAGCGCGCGCAGGGAGAGACCGTGCGGTGGCGTTTGTTTCAGACGGCGGGCAAGATCATCCGCCATGGCCGGCACGTGTTCTCGAAGATCAGCGGCGAGGCGTTGGCAATCTTTGTGACGATCCGCGAGCGTTGAGCGCGGATCCTGGCCGAAGGAGGCGCCGTCCCCGAAACCTCATGACGGCAGCGCGTTCGACCGAGCGGACATCAGCCGTATCGACGGCAGAGCGGCGTCCGAAATGCGCGAAAATAGCGGCGTCGGCGACCAAAACCAGTCGCAACGCCCCGCCGGCGGGACCGGCAGCGCCGGGGCTGTCCAAAACGAGCCGAAAAACGCCCGTCAGACCAACGCGCCAACGCAATCTAAAACCCGACCGCGGATCTTGGGTTTTGCTCCGCCATTGACAAGCCGCCGCAGGCGGCGTATAATAACCGGTTAATAATGTGCCGAGTTGGCGTCCCGTACGGGATTCGAACCCGTGTTACCAACGTGAAAGGCTGGTGTCCTAGGCCTCTAGACGAACGGGACAGCGAGAGAGTGCCTAAAGAACGATGCTTGGCCGGTCAAGCGGGGTCTGTGCCAGGATCCCCGGACAAAACGACGAGGCGTGCCGAGCGGCATCCCGCTTCGGCGGCATTCTCTCCTCGACCTCAGACGCATGATCGCCGGCACGAAAGGGCGAGACCGACGATCGCGACGAACGTGCAACGCGCCAACGGTTTTGCCAGGGTTTCCCGCTCAGGCCGCCCATGCCTTGCAAATTTCAATATTGCCCAACCCTAAAAACTCATCCCCCGATTGCCCCCAAAGAGCTGGCGGCATTGATCTTCGGCAATACTTTTTCCGCCATCAGCACCATCGAGCGCCGCGCCAGCGCTGGATCCCGCCAGTCATGCCCGGCATAGAGCAGGGTGCCGAAATCGCCGGTTTCCTCGCGAAAGACGAGGATTTCATCGGCGACCTGGTCCGGCGTGCCATGGATCACGAGTTGGCGGCAGACGTCATCAAGTGTTACCGCGTCATCCGCCATCGCCGGGTCCGGCTTGAACAGATTGAGCCGCCCAGCGCTCCGCATCTTGGTCAGCATCTGCGCGTAATAAAAACGATAGGGGCTGGCGGCCTCGGTTGCGTAGGCGCGGGCGGTTGCGGCCTCATCGGCGACGAAGACGCTTTTCGCGACCCGCCAGGAGGCCGGATCGGCGGTGCGGCCGATGCGGGCGCAGCCCTCGGCAAAGCGTGGCCAGTGCGTCGCGACCCAGCACGGCAGCAGGAAATTCGCCGAAATCATATCCCAGCCGCGCGCCGCCGCCTCGGTCACGCCCTTTGAGTGGGGTGCGACGGCGGTGACGATGATCGGCGGGTGCGGGCGTTGCAGCGGCCGCGGCATGACGCCCTGGCCGATCTCGGCGATCAGCGTGCGCGCGGTCGAGATCGTCCAGTATGTCCCGGCAATCTCATAGGGCGGGTCGCGCTCCCAGATCGCGAGCACGTGGTTGATCGCTTCGAGGAACATCGCGTTACGGTCGGCCGTCAACGTCCCGAACACCTCCCAGTCGGACGGCAGCCCGCCCGGGCTGATGCCGAAATTGAGCCGCCCGTCGAGCAGATGGTCGAGCATCGCGATCTCGGCGGCGACCGCGGCGGGATGGCGGTTGGGGAGATTGACCGTCCCGGTGCCGAGGCGGATCCGCCGCGTCACCCCGGCGAGGGAGGCGAGAAACAAGGTCGATGACGTGATATTCTCCGCCTGATCGCTTACGTGCTCGCCGACATAGGCCTCCTGGAACCCGAGTTCGTCGGCGAGCATGAAGGCCGCGCGATCCTCGGCGAGGGCCAGGCGCCAATCCTTGTCCAGAGGATGGATGGGCATGGTGAAGAAACCGAGCTGCATCATGTCGTTCCCGAAAAATCGCAAAGGGGGGATGGGCTGGCCCTTAACTCTCGCGCGTCTCGCGGCCGTAGAGGAGCAGGAGGACGAGGATGATGACGCCGTAGATGATGCTCCGGCCATATTCGGCCATATTCATCGCGAGCAGCACGCTGACCAGGGTGACGAGACAGATCGCGCCGGCGACGGCGCCGAGATAATGCCCGCGCCCGCCGAGGATTGAGGCGCCGCCGATCACCACCGCCGCGATCGACTGAAAAAGATAGGGTTCGCCCATGCCGAGCGAGGCCTGGCCGCCGAAACCGACCAGCATGATCCCGGCGAGCGCGGCGGTGAGCCCGGAAAGCCCGTAGAGCCCGATGATGGTTGCGCGGACGCGGAGCCCGGCAAGCGTGCTCGCGCGGAGATTGGTGCCGATGGCATAGGTCGCGCGGCCGAACACGGTCGCTTGCAGCAGAAACGAGACCAGCCCGATCACCGCAAGCCAGAGCCAGAGCGGCGCCGGCACACCGAGCAGGCTGCCATGCGCGAGCCCCTGTACCCAGGGCGGCGCGTAGGCGGCGCAGGAGGCGCAGGTCATGCCGCCGCTCAAACCCAGCGTCAGGCCCTCCATGATGCCGTTCATCGCAAGCGTCATCACCACCGCCGGCACCCCGAGCACGGCAACCCCGATCCCGTTCGCGACCCCGACCAGCGCTCCCATCCCAAGCGTCAAGGCCAGGGCGGTGGCTGCATGGGCGTTTTCGCCGCCCGAACTCGTCGCCAGCAGGATCGCAGCGGCATTCAAGACCCAGGGCACGGAGAGATCGATGCCACCGATGAGGATCACGAAGCTCTGACCAGCGGCGACGAGGCCGACGAACATCGCGACGGTGAGGATGGTGAGCACGTTCGTCGTCTGAATAAAGCCCGGCCGCACCAGCCCGCCGAGCAGAAACAGCAGCACCGCCGCCGCATAGGCGTAAAATACCCGCCGTCCCGTCGGCGAAAGCATGGGCACCCTCCGCCGTCTTTCCCTGCCGCTCATGTTTGTACCCGCCGCCTTCGCACCAGCCGCCCAATGCCTTCGGCGAGCACCACCGCGATCACCAGGAACGCGCCCTCGTAGAAGGATTGGTAGAGCGGATCGATATGCGCGAAAAACAGGATATTGACGATCATCGTGGTGACGAAGGCGCCGAGAATGGCGCCGATCCCGCTGCCCCGCCCGCCGAACAGGCTAACGCCGCCGAGCACCACCGCGACGATCGAGGTCAGGGTGTAGCCGTTGCCGGTGGTGGCGTCGCCGGCGGTCGCCGAAGCGGCGAGAAACAGCCCGGCGCCAGCGGCGATCAGGCCACTCAGCGCGTAGGCGACGAGCTTGGTTGCCACCGGATCGATGCCGTTCGCCGCCGCCGCCGCTTCGTCATTGCCGATGGCGAGAAGCGCGATACCGGCCTGGCTCCGGCGCAATACGGTCCAGAGCAGCATCAGCGCCAGCACATAGAGCAGCGCATAGGGCGCGCCGGTATTGACGAGGAGCGCGGTGTAGCTCTCGGGCACGCTGCCGCCCGGCTGCGGCAGGACGCGGATCGCAAGCCCCTGAAAAATCGCGAGCGTCGCCAGCGTCACCAGAATCGGCTGCAGGCGGCCATAAGCGACGAGAGCGCCGTTGATGAGGCCGAGCCCGGCGCCGGCGAGAAGGATCAGCGCCGACGCCACAATCATCGACGTCGCCGTAGTCCCGAGATAGAGCGCGGCCAACGCATTGCTGAGATCGATGATCCCGCCGATCGAAAGATCGAGCCCGCGGGTGAGAACGACCATGGTCTGGGCCAGGGCGGCAAGCGCCAGCGGCATAGTGTTGTTGACACTGGCGGTGAGTTCGAACCCACCGGGAAGGCGGCCTTGGGTTGCGAGATAGAGCGCGGCATAGACGATCACCGCGATGACGAGGAGGGTCGCGACCAGCGCCAGCCCGAGATGGCGGGCGAGGGCTTGCGAGAGCGGCGCGCGGCGCGGCGACGCCATCACGCGGCGGCCGGCTCGCGCATCGCCGCGGCGACGATGCGTTCGGCGGTCAGGCTCTCTGCGGGAAGCTCAGCGGCGATAAGCCCTTCGCGCAGCACCAGGACGCGATGGGCAAGATGAGCCAGCTCTTCCGCATCCGAGGAATAATAGAGAATGGCGCGGCCAGCACCGGCCAGCGCCGTCATCAGCTCATAGATTTCATGCTTGGTCGCAACATCGACGCCGCGCGTGACATCATAGAACAAAAGGACGGCGCAATCGGCGAGCAGCCAGCGCCCGAGCAGGATTTTCTGCTGATTGCCGCCCGAGAGTGCGGCGACCGGGCTCGTGATCGCGGGCATACGCACCTTGAGCCGCGCCACCATCGCCGCCGCCAGCGATCGCAGCCGCCGTCGGCGCAGAACACCCAGGCGGCTTTCGCGCCCAAGCACCGCGAGCATCAGATTGTCGTCCACCGACAGTGGCAGCAAAAGCCCCTCGGTCTTGCGGTCCTCGGGCACCAGCGCGATCCCGGCCCGGATCGCCTGGCGCGGCGAGCGCGGGCGAATCTCTTGCCCTTCGCGCAGGATCCGCCCCGCTTTGCGCGCCATCGCGCCAAACAGCATCAGGAACAATTCCCGATGCCCGTGCCCTGCGAGCCCGCCGATCCCGAGAATTTCGCCGCGTCGGAGGCTGAGAGAGGCGGACACAAGCCGCCCGCCGGCAAGCCCCTCGACGGTGAGCGCCGGCGCCGAGGCGGGCGCCGTCGGGCGCGGCGGATAGAGCGTTTCGACACGCTGGCCGGTCATCAGCGTCACCGCCTCGTCCTCGTCAAGCGTCGTGAAGCTCCCGACATCGCGGCCGCCGCGAAAAACGGTGATGCGGTCGGCGATGGCGGCGATCTCGTGCCAGCGATGGGAGGTGAAGAGGATCGTCCGCCCGGCGTCACGCAGCCGGCGCACTTCGCCGAACAGCCACGCCGTCTCACGCTCCATCAGCGCCGAGGTCGGCTCATCAAGCAGTAGGATGTCGGGATCGTGCGAGAGCGCGCGGACGATCTCGATCACCTGGCGATCGGCGAGCGGCAGATCCTCGACCAGCGCGCCGGGATCGATCTGGCGGATGCCAAAGCGCGCGAACAAAGCCTCCGCCGCGGCCATCAGGCGGCGCTGGCTGGTAAGGCCAAAGGCGCCGCGGGGTTCGCGCCGCAGCAGCAGATTTTCGGCGACACTCATCGCGGGCAGCAGCGTCAGCTCCTGAAATACCGTCCAGCAGCCAAGCCGATGCGCGGCGTCAGGGGTTTTCAGGGCAACCGCTGCGCCGCGCAGGCGAACGATGCCACTATCGGCGCGCAGCCGCCCGCCGAGGAGCTTGATCAGCGTCGATTTGCCGGCGCCGTTTTCGCCGACCAGCGCATGCACCTCGCCGGGAAAGGCACGGAGCGAGGCTTCGCTCAGCGCTTGCACGCCGCCGAAGCTCTTGCTGACCGAAACCGCCTCCAGACTGGCCGCGTCGTCGCGCGCGCTCGCGTCGTTCATGCCGCCGGGAGGTCAACCGCGAGGCGGCCTGCGCAGGCCTTGCCGTCGAGCGCGGCATCGACGCAGATCTTCACGGTCGCGTGCGGGCCGGCATCGGTGAAATCGGCGAAGAAACTGTCGGGAAGATCGGGGAACACCGTCTCGCCGGTTTTCACCGTCTCGCTGGTGACATAGGGGAAGGGGATGGTGATGTCCTTCTTCGGGTAATCGCCCTTGAGCACCCGGCGCGCGAGTTCGAGCGAAATCACCGAGAGAAACGGCGGCTGGCCGATCGAAATGCCATCGACTTGGTGGCCCATATAGCCTGAGAGAAATTTGCGGAAGCCATTTTCCGCCTCGCCCGCGGTCGGCGGCAGCTTGCGCCCGGCGGCGATGAACGCCTTCAAGACGCCGTCCGTTCCGCCCTGGCACCAGATGCCGTCGATCGGCGGCAGCGAGGGGAGCGCGGCGGCGGTGTTGCGTTCGGCGGTCGCGCTGTCCCACATGCCCGTGTAGCGGCTCACCACCTTGATATCGGGATGCTCCGCCCAAACACTTTCGGCGCCCTTGTTGCGGTCGAGGTCGACATGGGTGCCGGCAACGCCGGTGACCATGATCACATTGCCCTTGCCGCCGATTTTCTTGGCCACGAACTCGGCCCCCATGCGGCCGAACGCGAATTGGTCGGTATTCACTTTCAGCGCGCTCGGCGCGGTGACGACGTTATCGAAGGATACGACGAGAATGCCGCGATCGGTGGCCTGCTTGATGATGCCGTTGAGCCCGGTCGGGGAGGCGGCGTTGAGCACGATGGCGTCCACCCGCTCGGCGATCAGGTTGGAGAATTGCTGCGACTGCTTGGAGACGTCATTGCCGGAATTAAACCAGCTCCCTTCGATCTCGCTGGCGAAGGGCTCCATCAGCAGCGCCGATTTGAACAGATTCTCCATCTCGATGCGCCATTTGTTGCCGATATAGGAGTTCGAGAGGGCGATCTTGAATTTTCGCGCAGCCCGCGCCCGGCGGGGCAGCAGGGCCGGCGCTGCGGCGAGGGCAAGACCGGTGCGCAACAGAGCGCGGCGGTGGAGAGCGGACATGACAATTTCCTCATTATAGGGCGAGTGCCCGGTTTGTTTCAGTCCCCGGCGGCAGGACTGGCGAGTGGAGCGATAAATCTGCCCGATCCTCCGATACCTGTCGAGGCCGCGCGGCGGCAAGACTTTATTCACGAAATCGCGCCATTCTGTGACGCTAGAATGAGGGGAATACTGGGATCATGAGTTTCATGGCGCTGCGGCATTGGCTGGGCCGCGCCCGGCGTGCGGCAGTGCCACCGGCGCTCTCCGCGCCGCCGCCCGCCGCCGAGGAGTCGGCGCGGCATGAGCCCAATCGCTTGCCCGATCCGCCGCTCAAACCCGGGCTGACGCCGCTTCTCGCGCTGCGCCATGACCTTTGCGGCGAGGGATTTCTGTTTCCCGACGGCGCCGAGGAGGTGGTGCGGCTTGCACGCCCGCTCGGGCTCTCGGAAGCCTCCAGCGTCGCGCTGCTCGGCGCCGGGAGCGGCGGCCCGGTCACCGCCGTCACCGCTGCCTTCGGCGCCTGGGTCAGCGGTTTCGAGGCTGATCCCGCTCTGGTCACGGTCGCCACCGAGCATTGCCGCCATAGCGGCCACGGCAAGCGCGTCTCGATAGCGCCCTGGCAGCCCGACAAGCCCGACTTACCGCGGGCGCAGTTCCATCATGCGCTCTCGCTGTTCGCGCTCGCCGATGTGGCGCCGAAGCCGGTGCTGGCGGCGTTGGCGCAGGCGCTCCGCCCGCGTGGTCAGCTCGTTTTGCTCGATCTCGTCACCGCCCCCGATCACCAGCCGGATGCCAGCTTCACCGATTGGGCGCGGCTCGAGGCGCGCTCCTTGCCGCTTCCGACCGAGGCCGAGATCACGCAGATACTCGGCACGTTGGGCTGCGACGTGCGGGTGGCCGAGGACGTCTCCGAACGGCATGTCGAGACGATCATCGAGGCATGGCGGGCCCTGGTGCGCCCGATGGCCAGCGCGCGGCCGTCGCTGGCCCGGGCCAAGCTCCTGGTCGCCGAGGCGGAACGCTGGCTGCTCCGGGTGCGGCTGCTGCAGGCCGGCCGCATCCGCCTCGTGCGCTGGCATGCCATTACCAGCGGCAAGACCCAGCAAACGCCCGCCCCTCACAAACTCGCCTGACGTCGGCGCGCGCGGCTTGCCCGCCATGCCGCCGCGCGCGACCGCCGTTTTGTTCAGAGACCAGGCCGCGGGCGGCTTGCCAGAGGTGCTAGCGGCTGCTAGAGCTGCGCCCCTTGATCTCGCGCGCCCGGGCGAAGTAGGGCATGCCCGGCCGCGATTGCGCGCCTTCTCGGCGTGCCCCTTTCGGAAAGGAGAGCGAAATGCCCAAGATGAAGACCAAATCCTCGGTCAAGAAACGATTCAAGATCACCGCGACGGGCAAGGTTCTCGCCGGTCCGGGCAAGAAGCGACATAATCTTTCGGCACGCAGCCAGAAAGCCAAGCGCAGCAACCGTGGCAGCCAGGTGCTTACCCATGCGGACGGGTTGACCGTCAAGCAATGGGCGCCGTACGGGCTCGGCTGAGGAGACATAACCCATGGCACGTGTGAAACGCGGCGTGACCTCTCACGCTCGGCACAAGAAAGTTCTCGATCAGGCGAAGGGCTATGTCGGCCGCTCTTCGACCAATTATCGCATCGCGCTGGAGCGGCTAGAGAAAGCTCTGCGCTATGCGTATCGCGACCGCCGGGTTAAAAAGCGCGACTTCCGCGCGCTCTGGATCCAGCGCATCAATGCCGCGGTACGTGAACATGGTCTCACCTACTCGAAGTTCATCGCCGGCCTGAAGCGCGCCGGCATCGAGATGGATCGCAAGGTGCTGGCGGCGATCGCCTATGATGACGCGCCCGCCTTCGCCGAAATCGTGCGGAAGGTCCAGGCGGCGCTGAGCTGAACAACACCCGCCGGGCGGGCAACGCCCGGCGCCTTGTCACGGGAACTTCCATGCGGATTTCGCGGTTTTCTACTCTGATGCTGGGCAGCGCGCTCGGCGTTGCCCTGCCTCTCTCCCTCGCTCTTGCGCAAGCGACCACGCCGCCACCGGGGACGGTGCCGCCGGGCGTCACAGTTCCCGCCGCCAAGCCAGACCCGGTGGTCGCGCGGGTGAACGGGCGCGAGGAGCATCTGAGCGATCTCGAAAACCTCGCCCAGAATCTTCCCGAGCAGTTGCGCAACATGCCGCCCAACATGCTCTATCCGATCCTGATCGATCAGATCATCGACCGCGATCTCCTGGTACAGCGCGCCCGCAAGGAGAAGCTGCAAAACGATCCCATCGTCAAGCGCGAGATGGATGATGCCGCCGACATGGCGCTGCAGAACGCGTTGATTAACCGCGCGGTTGCGCCGGCGATCACCGACCAGGCGCTGCAGGCCGCCTATCAGAAGGAGATCGCCGGCAAGCCGGGCGAGGAGGAGGTGCATGCGCGCCACATCCTGGTCCCGACCGAGGCCGCGGCCGACAATGTGATCAAGGAATTGCAAGGTGGCGCCGATTTCGCGGCACTGGCCAAGAAGGACAGCACTGACCCCGCTGGCGCCAATGGCGGCGATCTCGGCTGGTTCAAAAAGAGCGATATGCTGCCCGAATTCAGCGACGCCGCCTTTGCCCTCAAACCCGGCCAGTTCACCACGAAGCCCGTTCATACCCGTTATGGCTGGCACGTGATCCAGGTGATTGAGCGCCGCACCGCGCCGCCGCCGACCTTTGCCGAGGCGCGCGACCAATTGCGCCAGAAGGCGATCCAGGATGCGGTGCAGAAAGAGATCGAGGAAGCCCGTAAAGGCGCTGAGATCGAGCGTTTCAATCTCGACGGCTCGCCGGTGCGCGCGACCGACCAGGCGGAGCCGCCCGGCTCGCCGCCGGCCGCGGACGGCAAGGCGCAGTAGCCGGCGCGCATGGCGGGCTCCGCGCCGGTTTCGCCGCTCGCGGTGGCGCTGCCGGATTTGCCGCCGCTGGCCGGCGTCAAGCTCGGCGTCGCGGCGGCCGGCATCCGCTATCAGGGACGCAATGACCTTTTGGTCGCGGAATTCGCGCCAGGGACCACGGTTGCCGGCGTTTTCACCCGCAATCGCTGCCCTGGGGCGCCGGTCGAGTGGTGCCGCAAGCTGCTACCGGCGGGGCGGGCGCGCGGCCTCGTCGTCAATGCTGGCAACGCCAATGTTTTCACCGGCCGCGCCGGGAGCGATGCTGCCCGCGCGACCGCGGAGGCGGCGGCGAAGCTGATCGGCTGTCCGGCCCGACACGTGTTTCTCGCCTCCACCGGGGTGATCGGCGAAGTGCTGCCGGTCGCGCGTCTGACAGCGGCGCTGCCCTCGCTGTATGCCAATCTTCACGAAGATTGTCTGGCGGACGCGGCTCGCGCCATCATGACCACCGACACTTTCCCCAAGGCGGCGACGCGGCTCGCGCGGATCGGGGAGACGGAGGTGCGGATCACCGGGATCGCCAAAGGCAGCGGTATGATCGCGCCGGACATGGCGACGATGCTCTGTTTCGTGTTTACCGATGCCAAGATCCCGGCGCCGGCGCTGCAAAAATGTCTCACGCGCGGGATCAGCGGGAGTTTCAATGCGATCACCGTCGATTCCGACACCTCGACCTCGGATACCGTCTTGCTGTTCGCGACCGGCCAAGCCCGCCATGCCCCGGTTCCCGCCACCGGTGGGGTAGCGCTGCGCGATTTCTCGGCGGCCCTCGCCGAGCTGTTGCACGATCTCGCGCTTCAGGTGGTGCGCGATGGCGAAGGGGCGCAGAAACTGATCCGCATCGATGTCACCGGCGCGGTGTCTGCGCGCTCCGCTAAGCGCATTGCCCGCGCGATCGCCGATTCGCCCCTGGTCAAGACCGCGGTTGCCGGCGAGGACGCGAATTGGGGGCGGATCGTCATGGCGGTCGGCAAAGCCGGGGAACCGGCAGACCGAGACCGTCTTTCGATTGCCGTTGGCGGCGTTTGGATGGCGCGCGACGGCGCCATTGTTCCCGGCTACGACGAAGCCCCGGTTGTCGCCCATATGCGCGGGCGGGAAATCGCGATCGCCGTCGATCTCGGCCTCGGCCGGGGCAAGGCTACGATGTGGACCTGTGACCTCACCCACGGCTATATCGACATCAACGGCAGCTATCGCAGCTAATCGCCCGCGCCCCCCCGTTCAGGACAAAAGTTTTTTGGTTCTTTTTTTCAAAAAAGAACTTTTTCTTTTCTCTACTCCCTCACCGAAACATCACTAGGGTGTGGCTCAAGGTGATGAAAATGCCCCAGGCGAGGGGGATGCCGATCGCGAGCCAGGCGAGCAGCGCGCCGGGGGTGAAGCCGCCGCGCCCGATCCCGTATGAGCCGGAGACCACCTTCGCCACCGGATGGGCGGCGAGGTCACGGCGCGCTTCGTCTTCTTCCTTCATGAACCATTTTTCGTCCAGCGGGCGGATCAGCAGGTTGGCGATGAAGCCGAGAAACAGCAGCCCGGCAAGGATATAGAGCGTGCGGTCATAGACAGCCGAACGCGCGACGCCGGCGCTGATCTGGGTGTCGCGGAGATAGCTCACCAGCACCGGGCCGATGACGCCGGCGGTGGACCAGGCGGTGAGGATCAAGCCGTGGATGGCGCCGACGAATTTGGTGCCAAAAATATCGGCGAGATAGGCAGGCACGGTCGCGAAACCGCCGCCATACATCGAGAGCGCGATGCAGAGGCAAGCGACGAAAAGCGCCTTACTGCCCATATGCGCGGCGGAAGGCGCGCTCGCATAGACGATCATGCCGAGAATGAAGAAGGTGGTGTAGGTATTCTTCCGCCCCAGCCGATCGGAGAGCGAGGCCCAGAAAAACCGCCCGGCGATGTTGAACAGCGAAAGCAGCCCGGCAAAACCGGCGGCGATCGCGGCAACCGCCGCGCGCTGGTGGGCGTCGAGCGCGGTGAAGCCGACATCCGGGGCGCCGATCAGTTTTCCGGCGAAGATTTCCTGCAGCATCGGCGAGGCCATGGCGAGGATGCCGATGCCGGCACTGACATTGAGACAGAGCACCGCCCAGATCAGCCAGAATTGCGGCGTGCGCGGCGCCATGTGGAGATGGACGTGGCGGGTGGTGATCATCGGCCGGCCGCTCTCCGTCGGCGGCGTCCAGCCCTCCGGCTGCCAGTTCTCGGGCGGCACGCGATAGCCGAAGGCGCCGATCGTCATCACCACGAAGTAAATCACCCCTGTCACCGCGAAGGTGAGCGCAACGTTTTGCCCGGCGGTTGCGGGAAAACTCGCGATCAGGCTATTGGCGAGCGGGGCGCCGATCATCGCGCCGCCGCCAAATCCCATGATCGCCATGCCGGTCGCCATGCCGCGGCGATCGGGGAACCATTTGATCAGCGTCGAGACCGGGGAGATATAGCCAAGCCCGAGACCAACACCGCCGATCAGCCCAAGGCCAAGCCAGATCAGCCAGAGTTGATGCACGAAAACCCCCGCCGCGGCGATGAGATAGCCGCCGCCCCAGCAGAGCGCGGCAACGAACCCGGCCTTGCGCGGCCCGGCGCGCTCCAGCCAGCCGCCCCAGATCGCCGCGGAGGCGCCGAGAAGGACGATCGCGATGGTAAAAGTCAGAACCAGATCGGATACTGCCCAGTCGCAGTTGCTAGCCAAGAGCACCGAGAAGAGTCCGGTTCCGGCGGTGCAAGCGATCGGTTTGGCGCCGCCGAGAGCGCGCGACAGCGGCAGCCAATAGACGCTGAAACCATAGGCCATGCCGATGCAGAGATGGATGGCAACGGCGGCCGGAGGAACCAGCCAGCGGTTGAAGCCGGGGCGCGCAACGATGCGCGCGCGATCAAGGAGTCCAGCCGACGCTGGCATTGCCCCAGTGGGCGCGGTGTCTGCTCGCGACATGGTTTTTTCTTCCTTTGGCCGTTTCCCAGGACGATGTCAGTCTCGACGTGCGCAACGATATTACGCTGATATGAAACGCAGACTCAAGAAACCTTGGCGTCTTCCGCCAGCAGTCCAACCGCCGCCGCGGCCAGCGGATCGAGCCCGCCGCCGCCCGCCGCGACATGGGCGACGATTTCGCGCCGCATGCGTGGATCCCAGAATTTGCGCAAATGGTCGGCGATTTCCGGCGGCGCGCGCTCGGGGCCGAGATGGGCAAAAAAGCGGCTGATCTGATTCGCCATCATGGTTAGTTTTTCAGGCGACATGGTTTTCAGGCGACATGGGCCTCTCTCTCGATGACGATGCGCGCGGGATGGGTGAAAATCTCGAACCCGTCGGCGCGGGCGATGGCGGCGAGGGTGATGCCACAGCGCTCGGCGCGACGGATGGCAAGCCCGGTCGGGGCGGAAACCGCGAGTACGATGGCGCATCCCATCCGCGCCACTTTCTGCACCATCTCGACCGAGACCCGCGAGGTCAGCAAGACGGCGCCAGGCGCCGGCGCGATACCGGCGCGGAGCAGGGCACCGGCGAGCTTGTCGAGCGCGTTGTGCCGCCCGACATCCTCGCGCACCGCGACGATGCCGCGGCCAGGGGCGAAAAATGCCGCGGCGTGGAGCGCGTGCGTTTGCTGGTTCAGCGTCTGACGGGCGCCGAGCCCCGCCATCGCGGCGGCCAGCGTCCCGGCGTCGAACTTGAGGTTGCTTACGATCGCCGGCAGAGGTGCTAGCGCCGCTTCCAAGCTTTCCATGCCACAGAGGCCGCAGCCGGTTGCCCCGAGAAGCCGCCGCTGGCGCCGCCAGAGCGCCGCCTCGCGTACCCCCGTAAGATCGAGGCGCAGCTCGATCGCGGCCTCGCCATCGATCTCACGGGCGACGATGTCGCAAGCAGTGATTTCGTCCGCCGCGGTGATCAGCCCTTCATTGCGGGTAAACCCCCAAGCGAAATCTTCGAGATCAGCCGGGGTTGCCATCATCACCGCGTAGGTCGCGCGGCCATAGGTGAGCGCGACCGCGGTTTCCTCCGGAATCTGGCGCAGGCCGCGCGCCGCACCATGCTCTCGCCAAACGAGTGGCGTGTCCGTCAGGATCGGCGCCGGCAGCGTCATTCCGCGGCCAGGATACGCCGGCTCTGTTCGGCGTGCTGGCGATAGGTTTCCTGCCATTCCGTCGGCCCGTTGGCGCGCGCGACCTGCACTGCCGTGACCTTGTATTCCGGGCAGTTGGTCGCCCAGTCGGAAAACTCCGTTGTTACCACATTGGCTTGCGTATCGGGGTGGTGGAAGGTGGTGTAGACGACACCCGGAGCGACGCGGTCGGTGATCAGGGCGCGGAGTGCCGTCGCGCCGGCGCGGCTTTCGAGCTTCACCCAATCGCCGTCGCGGATGCCGCGTTGTTCGGCGTCGTGCGGGTGGATTTCCAGCCGATCCTCCTCATGCCAGGCGACATTGGCGGTGCGCCGTGTCTGCGCGCCGACATTGTATTGCGAAAGAATGCGTCCGGTGGTGAGGAGCAGCGGAAAGCGCGGCCCGCTTTTCTCCTCGGTCGCGACATATTCGGTGATCATGAAATGGCCTTGGCCGCGCACGAAGCCGCCGATATGCATGGTCGGTGTGCCCTCCGGCGCCGCCTCGTTGCACGGCCACTGCACCGAGCCGACGCGATCGAGCAGGTCGAAGGAGACGCCGGCGAAGCTCGGCGTGGTGCGGGCGATCTCGTCCATGATTTCGGCAGGATCGCGATATTTCATCGGATAGCCGAGCGCGTTCGCCAGCATCTGGGTGATTTCCCAGTCGGCATAGCCGTTTTTCGGCCGCATCACGCGGCGGACGCGATTGATGCGGCGCTCGGCATTGGTGAAGGTGCCGTCTTTTTCGAGGAAGCTCGACCCCGGCAGGAAAACATGGGCGTAATTCGCGGTCTCGTTGAGGAAGAGATCCTGCACCACGACACATTCCATCGCCGAGAGCCCGGCGATCATGTGATGCGTGTCGGGATCGGACTGGACGATGTCTTCGCCCTGAATATAGAGCCCCTTGAACGAGCCATCCATTGCCGCGTCGATCATGTTGGGAATGCGCAAGCCGGGCTCGGCGTCAAGCGCAACATTCCAGACCTTCTCATAGATCGCGCGCGTCGCGGGTTCGGAAATGTGGCGATAGCCGGGCAGTTCGTGCGGAAAACTCCCCATGTCGCACGAGCCCTGGACATTGTTCTGGCCACGCAGCGGGTTCACGCCGACGCCCCGGCGGCCGATATTGCCCGTCGCCATCGCGAGATTGGCGATCGCGATCACCGTCGTCGTACCCTGGCTGTGTTCGGTGACGCCAAGGCCGTAATAGATCGCGGCATTGCCGCCGGTCGCATAAAGCCGTGCCGCGGCGCGGATCTGATCGGCGGGCACGCCAGATACTTGCGCCACCGCCTCGGGGCTGTTCTCCGGGCGGGCAATGAAGTCCGCCCAGTCCTGGAATGCATCCCACTCGCAATACGCGCGCACGAACGCTTCGTTCACCAACCCCTCGGTGACGACGACATGGGCGAGCGCGTTGACCATCGCGACATTGGTGCCGGGGCGGAGCGGCAGATGATGGGTTGCTGCAATATGCGGAGAGCGGACGAGATCGATGCGGCGCGGATCGATGACGATCAGCTTGGCGCCGGCGCGCAAACGCCGCTTCATGCGCGAGGCGAAGACCGGGTGCGCGTCCGTCGGGTTGGCGCCAATCACCAGAATGACGTCGCTGTCATCGACCGAGTCGAAATCCTGCGTCCCCGCCGAGGTGCCGAAGGTCGCTTTCAAGCCATAGCCGGTCGGGGAATGACAGACGCGGGCGCAAGTATCGACATTGTTGTTGCCGAAACCGGCGCGGACCAATTGCTGGACGAGATAGGTCTCCTCGTTGGTGCAACGCGATGAGGTGATGCCGCCAACCGCATCCTTACCGTAGCGCGCCTGAATCCGCTTGAATTCGGCGGCGCTGTGGGCGATCGCTTCCTCCCAGCTCACCTCGCGCCAGGGATCGGTGATTTTTTCGCGGATCATCGGCCTGAGAATGCGCTCGCGATGGGTCGCATAGCCGAAGGCAAAGCGCCCCTTGACGCAGGAATGCCCGTGATTGGCCTTGCCGTCTTTGTATGGCACCATGCGCACCACCTCTTCGCCGCGCATCTCGGCCTTGAAGTTACAGCCAACGCCGCAATAGGCGCAGGTGGTGACGACGGAATGCTCCGGCTGGCCGATCTCGATCACCGATTTCTCGATCAGCGTCGCGGTCGGGCAGGCCTGCACGCAGGCGCCGCAGGAGACGCACTCGGAGGAGAGGAAATCGGCCCCGCCGGTCGCGACCTTGGACGCGAAGCCGCGCCCGGCGATGGTCAGCGCGAACGTGCCCTGCACTTCCTCGCAGGCGCGCACACAACGCGAGCAGACGATGCACTTGGCCGGATCGAAGGCGAAATACGGATTGGAGAGGTCTTTGCTCGCCGCGAAATGATTGGCGCCGTCATAGCCGTAACGCACTTCGCGTAGACCGACGGCGCCGGCCATGTCCTGCAATTCGCAATCGCCGTTGGCAGCACAGGTGAGACAATCGAGGGGATGGTCGGAAATATAGAGTTCCATGACGCCACGGCGGATTTTCGCCAGCCGCTCGGTCTGCGTCGCAACCGCCATGCCGGCTGCGACCGGCGTCGTGCAGGAGGCCGGGGTGCCAGCGCGGCCCTCGATCTCGACGAGGCAAAGCCGGCATGAGCCGAACGCATTGAGGCTGTCGGTCGCGCAGAGTTTCGGCACCGCGATGCCGGCCATCATCGCCGCCCGCATGATCGAGGTGCCTTCGGGCACGGTCACTTGGTGACCATCAATGGTGAGCGAGACGGTTTTTCCGCTGCTCGGTTGTGGCGTGCCGTAATCGGTTTCCTTGATCAGCGACATGGCGACCTCCTATGCGGCGGCGTGTGCGGCGGCGCGGGTGAAATCGTCCCGGAAATGGGTGAGCGCGCTCATCACCGGATACGGCGTGAAGCCGCCGAGCGCGCAGAGTGAGCCGAATTTCATCGTCTCGCAAAGATCGGCAATCAGAGCGAGATTTTTTTCGACATCCCGCCCCGCACGGATGCGATCCATGACCTCGACGCCGCGGGTCGAGCCGAGCCGGCAGGGCGTGCATTTGCCGCAGGATTCGATCGCGCAGAATTCCATCGCGAAGCGTGCCTGCGCCGCCATGTCGACGCTGTCGTCAAACACCACGACGCCGCCATGGCCGATCAGCCCGTCGCGCGCGGCGAAAGCCTCGTAATCGAACGGCGTGTCGAACAAAGCGCGCGGGAAATAGGCGCCGAGCGGGCCGCCGACCTGCACCGCCCGCGCCGGGCGCCCGCTTGCCGTGCCGCCGCCGATCTCTTCGACCAGTTCGCCGAGGGTGACGCCGAACGCCGCCTCGAACAAACCCGGATAGCGGATATTGCCGGCCAATTGGATCGGCATGGTGCCGCGCGAGCGGCCGATGCCGAGTTCCTGATAGGCTTTCGCGCCTTCGGCGAGGATGATCGGCACCGAGGCGAGCGAGATCACGTTGTTGATCACCGTCGGTTGGCCGAAAAGCCCTTCGAGCGCCGGCAGCGGCGGTTTGGCGCGCACCATCCCGCGCTTGCCCTCGAGACTGTCGAGCAGCGCCGTCTCCTCGCCGCAGACATAGGCGCCGGCGCCGACCCTGACTTCGAGATCGAAGGAAAATCCCGTCCCCTGGATGTTGTCGCCGAGAAAGCCGCCGCGCTTTGCCGCCGCCAGCGCGCGCTCCATGGCGGCGATCGCGTGCGGATATTCCGAACGCGTATAGAGATAGGCCTTGCTCGCGCCAACCGCGTAGCCCGCGATTAGCATCCCCTCGATCAGCACGAAAGGATCGCCTTCCATGATCATGCGGTCAGCGAACGTGCCGGAATCGCCTTCATCGGCGTTGCAGACGATGTATTTGCGCGCGGCTTTGGCGCCCGCCGCGGTGCGCCATTTGATCCCGGTCGGAAAACCGGCGCCGCCGCGCCCACGCAGGCCAGAAGCGACGACCTCCTCGATGGTCGCGGCGGGGCCGAGCGCAAACGCCCGCGCAAGCCCGAGCCAGCCGCCATGCGCGGCATAATCCTCGGCCGAAGCGGGATCGACGATGCCGGTGCGCGCGAAGGTGAGCCGGGTCTGGCGCTTGAGATAGGGAATCTCCTCCGGCCGGCCAAGGCGCTTCGGATGCGCAGCCCCGGCGAGAAACTCTGCCGCGAAGAGCGATGCGACCTCGTCGGCCGCGATCGGGCCATAGGCGATGCGGCCGGAAGGGGTCGCAACCTCGAGCATCGGCTCCAGCCAGTAAAGCCCGCGTGAGCCGGTGCGCACGATTTCGAGCGCGATCCCGCGCGCTTGCGCCTCGCGCGCAAGCGCAGCCGCGACGGCGTCGGCGCCGAGTGCCAGCGCGCCGGCATCGCGTGGCAGGAAGATCCGGGCGCTCACGCCGGCTGCTCCACGCCGCGCGCCGCAGCGACCAGGGCTGCGAGGCGCTTGGCGTCCAGCCTGCCGATCGGGGCGCCGTCGAAAAGTGCCGCCGGCGGCATGGCGCAGAGACCGAGACAATAAACCGGCTCGATGGTGAGCGCGCCATCGCTGGTGGTTTCGCCCCAGGCAAGGCCGAGCCGCGCCAGAAGATCGGCGGCAAGCGCAGCACCATTCATCGACTGGCACGCCTCGGCGCGGCAGAGCTTCAGCACATGCCGACCGGCGGGCGCGCGCCGGAAATCGTGATAGAAGCCAATCACACCCTTGATCTCGGCGCGCGAAAAATTGAACGCGTCGGCGAGCAGCGGCTCTGCCGCCTCGGGCACGCAGCCGAACGCCGCCATCAAGGCATGCAGCGCCGGCAACAGACCGCCTTCGCGGCTAGCCTCGGCGGCAATCAAAGCGCTCGCCTGCGCCGCGTCCCAATCTGGGTGGGGATGCGTGTCGCGCCGATGGCCATCGGTCATCGCAATATCCATGAAACTCATCATCCTCGGATCGTCGACGATCCCTCGTAAGCCGATCGCTCAGGGATCAGATGCGCATAAGAGGCGGCGTGATCAAGGCAGGCTTGCCGTGACGCAATAGAACATCACGATTAAGAATTGGTTTTGACTGACGATCTTTCTGGCGCCGCCGGGGTGGGATCGCTGCCCAAGACCGCGACGCCGCGCGGCGGTCAGGTCTCGAGATGGGGCGCGATGATCTGCGCTTGGGTGACCAGGGCTGCGGTCAGCGGCGTCATCGGTTCGCGATAGGGCACGACGAGGCCGACCATCGGGCTCGGTGGCCCGCCTTCGATCGGGATCGCCCGCACCGCGTCGCTGAGCCCGAGCATGGCGGCGAGCTTGATCGGCATCACGCTCGCCCAATGGCCGGTGCGGACATGCGACCACAGCACCACCATCGAGTTCGATTCCAGCGTCGGCATCGCCGGCCGCCCGGTCAAGCGCAGCATGCGGTCGAGAATGCGGCGGTTCTGCATGTCAGGCGTGAGGAGGCAGAGCGGAATCTGCGCCACATCCTCCCAGGTCACTTTCGCGCGATCGCCGAGCGGCGCCTGCGGCGCGGTGATCAAACAGTAGCGTTCGTGATAAAGCGGCACCGTGCGCACCCGCCCGAGCGGTTCATTATCGAGATAGGTGATACCGGCATCGACCTCGAGATTTTCGAGGAGCGCCAGCGTCGCGATCGAAGTCGAGGAGAGGATGGTGAAGGTGACGCCGGGATGGCGCTCGCGATACGGCGTGGTGAGTTGCGCGACCATGGCGAGCGCCGTCGGGATGACGGCGATTTTGAGATTGCCGGCGAGTCCCTGTTTGAGCGCGCGGATTTCCTGGCGCATGGCGCGGGTATCGGCGACGATGCGCCGCGCCCAATCCAGCGTGCGCTCGCCTTCCGGAGTGAAGCCGAGAAAGCGCGAGCCACGCTGGACCAAAAGCACCCCGAGCGTTTCCTCCAACTGCTTAATCCCGGCCGACAAGGTCGGCTGCGTGACACCGCAAATTTCGGCGGCGTGACCGAAATGCCGCTCACGCGCCAGAGCCAGGAGATATTCCAATTTCTCGATCACGTAACACGAACCTTTCACCCGCCACTTAGACGCAGGCTCAATTTCTGGCAAGCGTTTGGAATATCGGAATATTTATTTTAATATAGCGAGGCGGCCACATATGCCCCGTCACGGCGGCTTTTCGATGGGCTTTTCAATGAGGCTGATCGAGAAAATCAGTTTGCGGGGTGGCGGGAAGTCGTTTAGATAGCTCTTTAGGTCGGTGGGGCTGTTCGGGTTCGAGCATCTTTCCGATCTGGTGGTTCAGTCGTCAGGTTAAGCCTGTCGTAAGGTTAAGTCTGATCGCGTTGTTGAGCTGAATACTGGCCGCCACAGAACGAAACCCAGAAGGTTCTTTGTCATTAGGAGGCAACACCATGGCCTGGAAATCCCCGAAGATCGTCGAAATCGCGCTCGGCGCGGAAATCAATAGCTACGCCTGCGCCGAAGCGAAGTAATTTCGCAAAAACGCCGCCGCGAGGCGTCGCCTCCGGCGGCGTTTTTTATTTGTCCAAGCAATCGAGAACATCATGCGGGCCGTTATTCTTGGGGCCGCGGCGGGAGGTGGGTTCCCGCAATGGAACTCCAACGCTGAAGGGTGCCGGCGGGCTCGGGCAGGTGATCCGGCGGCGAAACCCCGCCATCAGGCGTCGCTCGCCGTCTCCGCCGACGGCGATCATTGGTTCATTCTCAATGCCACCCCTGATCTTCGCGCCCAAATCGAACGGGCGCCGTTTCTGCACCCACGGCACGGGCTCCGCTCGACCCCGATCGCCGGGATCGTGCTGACCGACGGCAATGTCGACGCCATCGCCGGCCTGCTCAACCTTCGCGAGCGTGAGGCGTTCACCATCTATGCCACCGGGAGCGTTCTCGGCGTGCTCGATGAAAACCCGATTTTCGAGGTTCTGGCGCGCGATGTCGTCGCACGCGAGGCGGTCACCCTCGATGTGGCGCGGCCGCTCCGGCTCGTGGATGGCCAGCCGAGCGGGCTTGCGCTGACCCTGTTTGCGGTCCCGGGCAAGGTGCCGCTCTATCTCGAACGTCCCGGCGAGGCACCGGCGATCATCGAGGGCGAGGAAACCGTCGGCGCCATGATCAGCGATGGCGCGAAACGACTTTTTTTCATCCCCGGCTGCGCCCGCGTTACCCCTGCGCTGCTCGCCCGCCTCGATCCCAGCACGCCTGGCGGCGCCGATGCCCTTTTCTTCGACGGCACGCTGTGGCGCGACGATGAAATGATCCGCGCTGGGATCGGCAGCAAGACCGGCCGCCGCATGGGCCATATCAGCGTCGGCGGCGAAGATGGCACCCTCGCCGCTTTTCGCGACTGCCCGATCCCGCACCGCATTCTGGTCCATATCAATAATTCCAACCCGATCCTGCTCGCCGACAGCCCCGAACACGCGGCCGTCCTTGCGGCCGGCTGGCGGGTCGGCGAAGACGGGATGGAGATTACCCTGTGACGACCACCGATATCCTCACCCCGGACGGGCTGGAAGCAGCGCTGCGCGCGATCGGCGCCGAGCGCTACCACAATCTCCACCCCTTCCATAAGCTGCTTCATGGCGGCCAGCTCAGCCGCGGCCAGGTGCAGGCCTGGGCGCTCAATCGCTTTTATTATCAGTCTCGCATCCCGGCCAAAGACGCGTTTCTGCTCGCCCGCCTCCCCACCCCTGACCTCCGCCGCGCCTGGCGTTCGCGCATCCTCGACCATGACGGCGACGGGCCGGGAACCGGCGGCATCGCGCGCTGGATGAAGCTTGCCGAAGGCGTTGGGCTCGATCCCGATTATGTCGCATCGACGCGCGGGATCCTGCCGGCGACCCGCTTCGCCGTTGATGCCTATGTCGATTTCGTCCGCGACCGGACGATCCTCGAAGCCATCGCCTCCTCGCTGACCGAGATGTTCTCGCCGACCATCATCGCCGAGCGGGTGTCCGGCATGCTGCGCAATTACCCGTTCGTCACCGAGGCGACGCTGGCCTATTTCACGCCGCGGCTGACGCAGGCGCCGCGAGACGTCGAATTCGCCCTCGGCTATGTCAAGGCGCACGCTGACAGCGTCGAGAAACAGCAAGCGGTGCTGGCGGCGCTCCGCTTCAAATGCGATGTCCTCTGGGCGCAGCTCGATGCGTTGTATTTCGCCTATGTCTCGCCCGGATTCGTGCCGCCTGGGGCGTTCGTGCCGGAAGCCACATGACCGTCACCCTTGACAGTGTGCCGCGTTTCCGGCCCGGGGTGAAATTCCGCTTCGATCCGGTGCGCTCGGCCTGGGTGGTGCTCGCGCCCGAACGGCTGTTTCTCCCCGACGAGCAGGCGGTCGAGATTCTGAAGCTGATCGATGGCGTGCGTTCGCTCGGCGCCATCGCCGACGACCTCGCGGCGCGGTATGCCGCCCCGCGCGAGACCATCGCCACCGACGTCGCCGCGATGCTCGGCGATCTCGCGGAAAAAGGAGCGCTCGCGCTATGACCGGGTTCGAACCCCCGATGGGCCTCATCGTCGAACTCACCCATCGCTGTCCGTTGCAATGCCCGTATTGCTCGAACCCGCTTGCCTTGGAGCGCGCCGCCGGCGAGCTTTCCACCGCGGAATGGCAGAGCGTGTTCGACGAGGCGGCGAAAATCGGCGTTCTGCAGCTCCATTTTACCGGCGGTGAGCCAACCGCGCGGCGCGATCTCCCTGACCTCGTCCGCCATGCGGCAAAAGCGGGGCTTTATACCAATATCATCACCTCCGGCGTGCAGCTCGATGACCGGCTGATGGAAGCGCTGATGGCGGCCGGGATCGACCATATCCAGTTGAGCTTCCAGGATGTCGATCCCGACAATGCCGACCGCATCGCCGGCTACCCCGGCGCGCATGCCCGCAAATTGGCCGCCGCCGCGCGCATCCGCGCCGCCGGCTTGCCGCTCACCGTCAATTTCGTCGTCCATCGCCAGAACATCGCAAATGTTCCGCGTATGATCGCGCTCGCGGAGGGGCTGGGCGCGGCGCGGACGGAAATCGCGCAGGTGCAGTATTACGGCTGGGGTTTCAAAAACCGCGCGGCCCTGCTCCCGAGCCGGGCTGAGCTCGATGCGACGACGGCGACGGTGGAAGCGGCGCGCGCGCGCCTCAAGGGGCAGATGGTGATCGACTATGTCATCCCCGATTATTACGCGCGGCGCCCGAAATCCTGCATGGGCGGCTGGGCGCGGCGGTTCATCAATATCTCGCCATCGGGCAAGGCGATGCCGTGCCACGCCGCCGAGACGCTCCCCGGCTTCGTCTTCCCCTCGGTACGGGAGACCTCGCTTGCCGCGATCTGGCAGTACGATTCCTCGTTTCTGCGCTTTCGCGGCACCGATTGGATGCCTGAACCCTGCCAATCCTGTGACCGGCGCGAGATCGATTGGGGTGGCTGCCGTTGCCAGGCTTTTGCCTTGACGGGCGATGCCGCGCGCACCGATCCGGCCTGCGAACTCGCCCCCGATCACGCGGTCATGGCGGAAGCGGTCGCCGAGCGTGGCGAGACGCCGCCGGATTTCGTCTATCGCCGTTTCGGCAACAACGAGGCGCCGACCACGATCGGTGAGACGGTTTCCTGAATCCTCCCGGCGCTGAAACACTCTCGATCGCGCCGCAATGGGCTGGCGTTTTGGCGGATTTGCCCGTTAATCTCGCCCTGTTGTCGTGATCAGGAGCCCAGGAGACATGATGCGCCGCCCCCTTATTCCCTTCCTCGCCGCCGCAAGCCTCCTCGTCCCGTTCGCCCCGGCGCTGGCGCAGAATAGCGAGCCGCCGCAAGCCTGGCTGTTCGGCGCTTGGACCGGCGGCACGTTTCCGGCACCGTCGCAGATCACCGCCGCGACCTGCCTCGCGCAGCCGACGGTGATTTTCACCCGCGATATCGTGCTCCGCAGCACGCTGACCGAGGCCACCTATGAGCAGCGTCTGGTCGCGACCGTGCGGGCGACCGAGACCGGCTTTGAGTTCCGCTTCGAGCCCGCGGCGCCGGCGCCGGCGGAGGGCGGTGGCGGCGGCCTGCTTGGGCTCTCAGGTGGCGGCCAGCCGGGTGCTGTCGGGTTCGGCTGTGAAAGCGCCGATCTCCTCCATGTCGAACGTCATGGCGAGAACGAGATCACCTTCCCCGGCTGCGAGGATTTTCCCAATCCGCTGGTGCGCTGCCCGGCATCCTGAGGCGTAGGAGCGGCCAGTGCCGCAGGCACTGGCCAACGGGAGAAAATTTTTTTGGTTCTTTTTTTTCAAAAAAGAACAAATTTATGGATCTCTTACTGACCGCCGGTGCGGGCGCTGACCAGACGTTCGGCGAGGACGGCGGCGATGATGATCGCGCCGATCGCCGAGCCCTGCCAGAATGGCGAGACGCCGAGCAGGTTGAGGCCGTTTCGGATCATCACCATGATCAGAACGCCGATCAGCGTGCCGATGATCGAGCCGCGCCCGCCGGCGAGGCTGGCCCCGCCGATGACGACGGCGGCGATGGCATCGAGTTCCAGCGCCGTCCCCGCGAGCGGGTCGATCGAGAGGATCTGCGCTGAGAGCAGGACGCCGGCGACCGCGGCGAGCGCGCCCGAGACGATATAGGGCAGGATGCTGTAGGCGAGCACGTTGAGGCCGGCGGCCCGCGCCGCCTCACGATTCGAGCCGATGGCATAGATCGTCCGCCCGCCCTTGGTGAACGTGAGATAGAGCCAAGTCAGCACATAAAGGGCGAGCAGTGTTGCGACATTCGAGGGAATACCGAGGATCGGCGTGTAGACGAGATCGTTGAACCCCGGCGGCAGATCGGAGATCGAGTTCTGGCCGGAGAAGATATAGGCGAGGCTGCGCCCGATCGCCATCACGCCGAGGGTTACGACGAATGAGGCGAGGCCAAAGCGGGCCACCAACACGCCGGAGAAAAGCCCGATCCCGGCGCCCGCCGCCACCGCAACGACGATCCCGCCGAGAATGCCGGCATGCGGCATCGCAAGCCCCATCAAGACCGCGGTCACCCCGAGCACCGAGCCCACCGAGAGATCGATCCCGCCGGTCAGGATCACGAAGGTCATCCCGGCAGAGACGATCCCGGTCACCACCGACTGGTCGAGGAGGTTGAGGAGATTATTGGTCTGCAGGAAAAAGGGCGAGGCCAGCGACAGCGCGAGGAAGACGGCCAGAGCGAGGCCGAGCATCCTGATTTCCAGCCTCGCGGCGAGGCGGCGGAGCGAGCCCCGCCGGTTGATGGTCTCTGACATGCCGGTTCGCTCTCACATCTGACGGGTCACAAGGTCGCCGACGCGCCGGGCGATGGCAGCGGCGTCGGGCAAGGGCGGGCGGGTGACCGAGACCCCGATCACCCCGAAATCATGGCCGCGATGGCTGCGCAGCGGAACCAGGAGGGTATGGCGGCTGCCATCGGGCTCGGCGATGAAGCGCGCCTGCGCCTCCGCGGCTGCCGCGCCGAGCGCGGCAGTGATCCGGGTTTCGCTGAACAGCGGCGTCGCGCCGGTGGCAAACCCCGGATCGGCCTCGCCGGCGCCGCCGGCGCACGCGAGGCAGAATAGCCGCCCGCCATCGCGCAGCGCCCAGAATGCGGCGCCGCCGGTTTCCTCGGCCAGTTCGCCGAGCAGCCGTGTGGTTGCCGCCATCGAGCTGCGCGGTGCCGCAAACAGAGTGAGCTTGGCTTCATCCAGCACCGCGCTTGCCATCTCGGCGCTGGTGGTGCCGTCGCTGATGACGACGATCCGCGAGCACAGCCCGAGCAATTCCTCGAAATCCGAGGAAACGACGAGGATCGCGGTGCCGGCGTCGGCGGCGTCACGCAGCATGGCGTAAATCGCCGCGCGGGTGCCGATATCGACGCCCTTGGTCGGCTCGTCGAGGAGCAACACCTTGGGGTCGAGCAAAAGCCAGCGCGCGAGAATGATCTTCTGCTGCATGCCGCCCGAGAAATTCAGCATCGTGGCGTCGAGCAGCCGCTCTTGCGGCAGCTCGAGGGTCTCGAGCAGTGCCTTGACCCGCGCCTCGCGGGCGCGATAGCCGAGGCCAAAGCCGCGATGGGCCGAGAGATGGCCGAGGAGGAGGTTTTCGCGCACCGAGAAATCAGGAATTATGCTCTGGCCGCGCCGATCCTCGGGCACGAAGGCGATGCCGGCCCGGATCGCTTGCGCCGGATGGCGGGCGGCAAACGGGCGGCCATGGAGATGAATGTCGCCGGCGGTCTTGGCGCGCAGGCCGAACAGGGTCTCCAGCGTCTCCGACCGCCCGGCCCCGACGAGACCGCCGAGGCCGAGGATTTCGCCCCGATGAAGCGTGAACGAGACATCGCGCACCAGCGGCGGCGCGCTAAGGCCGCGCACCGTGAGCACGGGCGCGGCCGTGTCCTGGGCTGCGCGCGCGTTATGGATGCGCCCGAGTTCCTGCCCGACCATTAGTCGCACGATATCGGCCTGGCTCAGGCGCGCCGTCGCCAACCCCTGGGCGACCGTTCGCCCCTCGCGCATCACCGTGACGCGATCGGTGATCGCGAGCACTTCCTCGAGCCGGTGTGAAACGAAAACCAGGCCACGCCCGTCGGCGCGGAGCCGCGCCATGACGTCAAACAGCCGCTCGACCTCGCTCGGGCTCAAGGAGGCGGTGGGCTCGTCGAAAATGATCACCGCGGCATCGACGGCGAGCGCCTTGGCGATCTCGACCAATTGCCGCTGCGCCGCCGAGAGCCGCCGGACCTCGACCGCGAGCGGGAGCGAATCGGTCTGGCCGAGAATCGCGAGAATGTCCTCTGCCCGCGCCCGCCAAGGGCGGCGGCGGAGCAAGCCCGGACGCGCGAGGTCGGGGAGAAAAATGTTTTCGAGGACCGAGAGATCAGGGGCGAGGCTGGTCTCCTGCAACACCATGCCGATCCCGGCGGCGATCGCCTCACGCGGGCCGCTCGGGTCGAAAGCGGCGCCGCGCCAGAGCAAGGTGCCGCCATCACGCCGGAGATGGCCGCTGATCACCCGCGACAGGGTGGATTTGCCGGCGCCGTTGGCCCCGAGCAGCCCATGCACCTCGCCGCCGCGCAGGTCGAAGGTCGCGCCGGCGAGGGCACGGGTCTGGCCGAAGCGCTTTTCGATCCCGTGCGCCTCGAGAAGCGGCGACGGCGAAAGCGCCGCCGCCTTCGCCGCCGCGGCGCCTACCATCAGGGCAGTTCGCCGGCGAACACCGTGCGTTTGATGACCGGCAGCATGCGATCGACATTCTCGCTGGTGATCACCAGGATCGGCACCGTGGTCTGTTTGGGCACGCTCGCGCCGCGGAAATGCATGAGCAGGGCTTCCGCCGATTTCACGCCCATTTCATAGGGCTGCTGCATTCCCGAGCCGACCACTTGGCCGGATTTGATCAGTTGCACCAGCTCAGGCGTGCCGTCGAAGGCGGCGACGAGGATCTGCCCCTCGCGCCGCGCCGCCTTGATCGCGCGCAAGGCGCCGGTGGTCGGCTGGTCGGTCTGGATGAAGAGGCCACGGAGATCGGGATGCGCGGTCAGCATGTCTTGGACGAAGCGGAAGGTCTCATCCGTCGTGTAGGACTGCATTTGCTGGAGCGGCACTTCCTTGACGATGCCGGCCTCGCGCATCGCGGTGCGGAAACCAGCGGTGCGCGCCTGGCCGTTCTTGCGCGCCTGGCTGATGGTGACCATGCCGTAGCTGCCATCCTGCCAGCCCTTGGCCTTGATCTTCGCGGCCAGTACTTTGCCGATGCCATAGGCGCCGTCGAAATTATCGGAAATCACGAAGGAGACGTACTCGCCGGAATTGGTGCCGATATCGGAGACGACGACCGGGATATTGGCCTTCTCCGCGAGCCCGAGCACCGCCGGCGCGGTCGAACTGTCGGTCGGCGAGATGCAGATGCCGGCAACGCCACGGGCGATGACGTCTTGCGCGTTCTTCAATTGCGTCGCCGCGTTGTTGTGGCTGTCGAGCGCGGTGAAGCCATAGCCCTGCGCCTTGGCAGTGTCGCCGATACCCTTGGCGAGATAGCGCCAGAACGGCAGATCGAGCCCGGGGGTGAGATAGACGATGGTCTTTTCGCCGGCGCGCGCGGCGAGCGGCAGGGCGCCGAGCGCAACAGCGCCAGCGGCGGCTTGCAATAAGGATCGGCGTTGCATGTTTCCTCCCATTTTCATTGCCCGCACGATGCGGCGACACCGCTTTATGACCGACCCGGGCCCGCCCCTCAATCCCCTACCCGTTCACGCCGCACTTTCGCCATCACGCAGGTTTCGGCAAATCGTCGAGATGGCACGCGAAACGATGCTTTGCGCCGCCACGCAACTCCGGCACTTCGACCCGACAGCGATCAAACGCATAAGGACAGCGGGTGTGAAACCGGCAGCCAGCCGGCGGGTTGCGCGGGCTCGGGATGTCGCCGGCGAGCACGATCCGCCGCCGCTTCGCCGCCGGATCGGGCTGCGGCACCGCCGAAAGCAGGGCCTCGGTATAAGGGTGCCGGGGGCGGGAAAATACCTCGTCCCGCGGGCCGATCTCGACGATCTTGCCGAGATACATGACAGCGACGCGATGCGTGAGATGCTCGACGATCGCGAGATCGTGGCTGATGAACAATAAGGCGAGGCCGAGTTCCTTCTGCAGATCCACCAGAAGATTGATGATCTGGGCCTTGACCGACACATCGAGGGCCGAGACCGCCTCATCGCAGATGATCAGATCGGGGTGCGGGGCGAGCGCGCGGGCGATGGCGATGCGCTGGCGCTGGCCGCCGGAAAATTCATGCGGCCGACGATCGAGTGCTGCGCGCGGCAATTGGACTTGATCGAGCAGTTCGAAGATACGCGCATCACGCGCCGCCTTGCCCCGCGCCAGTCCGAAATTCGTGAGTGGCTCGGCCAGGCACGCACGCACCGAAAGCCGTGGATTGAGGCTGCTGAACGGATCCTGGAAAACGATCTGCATACGCTGGCGCAATTGGCGCATGCGGCCACGCGAAAGCTGATCGATCCGCGTGCCATCGAGCCAGATTTCCCCGCTGCTGAGCGGGGTCAGGCCGAGAATTGTGCGCCCGACCGTCGATTTTCCCGAACCCGACTCGCCGACCAGCGCCAACGTCTCGCCCCGCGCGAGCATGAAGCTCAGATCATCGACGGCGCGCACACGCCCGGTAATCCCCCCCAACAAGCCGCCGCGAATGAGAAAATGCTTGACCAAACCATTGACTTCGAGAAGCGGCGGCGGGTTCATGCGACGGTCTCCGCTGGCGCGTAATGGCAGGCGGCGAAATGACCGGGTGCGATTTCCCGCACCATCGGGGTGATCGCGCGACAGGGATCACCGGCGAGGGGACAGCGGGAGGCAAAAGCGCACCCCTCGATCGATTGCAAAAGGCTGGGCACCTGGCCAGGGATTTCGGCAAGACGCGCGCGGTCGCCGGCGCCGAGACGCGGCACCGAGCCAAGCAGGCCGCGCGTATAGGGATGCGCCGGATGCGCAAACAGGCGCGCGAGCGGCGCCTCTTCCACCTTGCGCCCGGCATACATGACGATGACCCGCTCGGCCATCTCGGCGACCACCCCGAGATCATGCGTGATCAGTAAAATCGCCGCCCCCACGCGCCGCTGCAACTCGCGCATCAGATCAAGGATCTGCGCCTGAATGGTGACGTCGAGCGCGGTCGTCGGTTCATCGGCAATCAGCAGCTTCGGGTTACAGGCGAGCGCCATTGCGATCATCACCCGCTGGCGCATGCCGCCCGAGATCTGATGCGGATATTCGGAAACCCGGCGCTCCGGGTCGCTGATGCCAACCAGCGTCAGCATCTCGATCGCCCGCCGCCAAGCCTCGCGTCTCGAAAGCCCCTGATGCAAACGCAAGCTCTCGCCAATCTGCCAACCAATCGTCAGAACCGGGTTGAGCGAGGTCGCCGGTTCCTGAAAAATCATGCTTACGTCATTGCCGCGGAGGGCACGCATCTCGGCCTCCGGCAGCGTCAGAAGATCATGGCTGTCGAAACGGATTTTTCCGGCGAAATAGGCGGGGGGTGACGGCAGAAGACGCAAAATCGACATCGAGGTCACCGATTTTCCGCACCCCGATTCACCGACCAGGGCCACGGTTTCACCGGAATCGATGGTGAACGAAACCCCATCCACCGCGCGCGCGGCACCGTTCGGGGTCGCGAAATGCGTCCGCAGCGACTCGACTTCGAGCAAGGCCATCGCCTAGAGCCTCAGCGCGCGGCGCGGATCGAGCGCATCGCGCAAGCCATCGCCAAGGAGATTGACGCCGAGCACGGTCAGCAGCAGGAAAATCGCCGGAAAAAACACGATCGATGGCTTGATCTGCCAAAGCGCTCGGCCCTCTGCCATGATATTGCCCCAGGAAGGCACGGTGGGCGGCGTGCCGGCGCCGATGAAAGAAAGAATCGCCTCGGTGATCATCGCCGAGGCGCAAATATACGTCGCCTGCACCGAAAGCGGCGCGAGCGTGTTGGGCAGGATATGGCGAAGGATCAGCCGCGGCGTGCGCGCACCACAGGCGATCGCCGCTTCGATATAGGGTTGTTCACGCAAGGAAAGCACGACGCCGCGGATCAGCCGCGCAACCCGCGGAATCTCCGAAATCGTAATGGCGATCACGACATTGCGCACCGAGCCACGGGTCAACGCCATCAGCGCGATGGCGAGCAGAATGGATGGGATCGACATCAGACCATCCATGAAGCGCATGATGATCGCATCCGACCAGCGCACGAAACCGGCGATGAGGCCGATCGCCAGTCCCGCGGCCGAGGCGAGCAGCGCGACCGCGAAGCCGACGGTGAGCGAAACGCGCGTGCCATAAAGCACCCGGGAATAGACATCCCGCCCCAGCATATCGGTGCCAAACCAATAGGCCGCGGAAGGCGGACGAAGCCGCCGCGCCGGCGCGAGCGCAGTCGGGTCGGTGGTGCCGAGATATGGCGCGCAGAGCGCGATCAGCAGCATCACCCCGATCAGCACGAGGCCGGCGAAGATGGTCGGGTGCTGGAGAACGAAGCGGGCGAATTTCCCGCGCCGGGGACGTTGCGGCACGATCTCGGGGAGCGAAGGTGCGGCGATGAAAACAGGTGCTGTCAATAGCGAATCCTCGGGTCGAACACGGTGTAAAGCAGGTCGATCACAAGATTGACCAGGACGTAGACGAAACTGAACAGCAAGACGACGCCCTGAATAACCGGATAGTCTCGGCGCAAAATCGCATCGACGGTGAGGCGACCAAGGCCCGGAATGGCAAAGACGCTCTCGGTCACCACCGCGCCGCCGATCAAGAGCGCAACCCCGAGCCCGACCACAGTGACGATCGGCACCGCCGCGTTTTTGAGCGCATGCACGAACAGCACCGGGCGCTCGCCGAGCCCCTTGGCGCGTGCGGTGCGCACATAATCCTGCGACAGCACATCGAGCATGCTCGCGCGGGTGATGCGGGCGATCAGCGCGATATAGATCCCCCCCAGCGTAAACGCGGGCAGAACGAGCGTGCGAAGAAAGGGCCAAAATCCCTGTTCGATCGGCACGAACCCCTGGACCGGCAGCCATCGCAATTGGAGCGCGAAGACGAAGGCGAGAACATAGCCGATGACAAAAACCGGGGTCGAGAAGCCGAGCACCGCGAACACCATGATCAGCCGGTCCTGCCACTTTCCCTGCGTCCAGGCGGCAATGACCCCCATCGGAATGGCGATCACCAAGGAGAGGATGAGGGTCACAATCATCAGGCTCAATGTCGGCTCGATGCGTTGGGCGATCATGTGCGAAACCGGCAGATTGGTGAAAATCGACGTGCCGAGATCACCATGCACGACATGCCACAGCCAGTCACCAAAGCGGACAATGAAGGGGCGATCAAGGCCGAGGGAGGCACGGATATGGGCAATCTGCTCGGGCGAGGCCTGATCGCCCGCGATCACCGCCGCCGGATCGCCGGGGGCGATATAGAGCAGCGAAAACACGAACAACGCGACGATCGCCATCACCGGAATCGTCGCCAACACTCGACGTAGAAAATAAGTCCCCATCAGGCTTTTTTCACATCCCAGAACACCGGGAACGGCGCCTTGACGATGCCCTCGACGCCGCGCCGCCAGGCCTGATAGCCATAGAAGAAGCCGGTCGGAATGAAGGTGACGAACTCCATGGAAGCACGGTTGATTTTTTCGATCTGCTGTTTTTCGGAGGCGAGATCGGGGGCGGCGTACCAATCGCCGATCATCGCCTCGATCGCCGGGTTATCCGGCCAGCCGAACCAAGCTTTCGGTCCGGTGGTGTGGATCGCGATATTGGGCGCGGGATTGATGCAATCGACGCCAGCGAGCCAGGTGTGGAACATGTTCCATCCGCCCTGGCTCGGCGGATCCTTTTTCGCCCGTCGCGCGCCGACCGTGCCCCAATCGGTTGCGACGTAATCGACATTAAAGCCGGCTTTTGCCATGACATCGGCTGAGACGTCGCCCTGACCCTTGGTGATGATGAGATCGGTTGCCACCAGCATCACCACTTTTTCGCCGCCGTAACCAGCCTCGGCGAGCAATTTCTTGGCCCCGGCGAAATCGCGCGGCCCGCTCAGCGCCTCGCCGCCGGCCTCGGTATAAAGCGGTGTGCCCGGCGTGATGAAACTCGGCATCGGTTTCCACAGCGCATCGTCATTGCCGACGATCGCGCGCATGTAATCGGGCTGGTTGACCACCATCTGCAAGGCGCGGCGCAGCCGCACATCATTGAACGGCGGATAGAGATGGTTCATGCGCAGAATGCCGACATTGCCGAGCGGATCAGCGATATCGACGCGCACGTCTTCATTCTGGCGAAGCAAGGGCACGAGATCGGGGAGCGGCGTCTCCCACCAATCGACCTCGCCGCTTTGCAGCGCCGCCGCCGCCGTCGCGGCATCGGGAATGATCTGCCATTCCACGCGGTCGAAATAGATGCGCTTGCCGCCGGCCATCCAATTCCCCGGTTCATCGCGCGCGGCATAGCCATCAAAACGCGCGAAAACCGCGCGCGAGCCCGGCACCCACTCGTCTTTTTGGAATGTCATCGGGCCGGAGCCAATAAATTCGCCAATCTGCTTGAAGGGATCGGTTTGCGCGATGCGCTCTGGCATGATCGCCGGGAGATTAGGATTGCCCTTGGCCAGTGCGAAGAGAAGCTTCGGGAACGGTGTTTTAAGGCGGATTTCGAAGGTGCGATCATCGCTTGCCGCCATCGCATCGAGGCGCACGCGAATCAATTGCCCCATGGTGTCGCGCGCCATCCAGCGCCCGAGGCTTGCTGTGGCATCGCGCGCCAATACCCGCGTGCCATCGTGGAATGTGAGGCCTGGGCGCAAGCGAAAGCGCCATGTCAAGCCGTCCGATGAGGTCTCGAAACTCTCGCACATCTGCGGGCGCGGCGTCAGCGACGCATCGAGGCCGAACAGCGTGTCGAACACCAGCAGGCTCGCATTGCGTACCACGTATTGCGTGCCCCAGACGGGATCGAGATTGGGGAGATTGGCTTGCGGGACGAAGCGCAACACCCTCGCCTCCGCCCCGCGTGCGATCGCGGGCGCGGCAAGCGATGTTGCGGCGGCAAGCGAGCTTGTCAGGAAATCACGACGGTGCATCAGCGTTTTCCCTATGCTTTTTTGACATTCCAGAAGAGCGGCAGACCTTTGAGAAGATCCGTCAGGTCGCGGCGATGCGCGGTTGGCTGATAATAGAGCCCGAGCGGCAGGAACGGGACATCGATGAAGGCCTGGCGTTGGATGTCCTCGCAGATTTTTTTCTGCGCCGCCAAATCGGGGGCAGCGAACCATTGCTCACGCAGGGCCTCCAGTTTTGGCGCCATCGGCCAGCCGAACCAGGCTTTCTCGCCATTGCCGCGGAGCGCGATATAGCCCGCCGGTGTGAACTGATCGAGGCCCGAAAAAGAGGTAAAAAACACGCTCCAGCCGCCTTTTTCGGGCGAGTCCTTTTTCGCGCGGCGCTGCACCACCGTGCCCCAATCGGTCGCCTGCACATCGACATTCATGCCGGCGCGCTTGAGCATATCGGCGCCGACTACCCCCATCGCGTTGAGAACGGGAAAATCGGTTGCGATCATCGCGACCACGCGTTCGCCTTTATAGCCGGCGGCGGCGAGATCGCGCTTGACCTTCTCGTAATCGCGCGGTGCGCGGAGCACTTCCATCCCCGCGTCACTCGCCATCGGCGATGCTGGGGGAAAATAGCCGAGATCGGCGCGCCAAAGCGTGGTGTCGTTGCCGGCGACGGCGGTCATTTCGTCGGCTTCACTGACCGCGCCGAGGAGTGCCTGGCGGATGGCGGGGTTGTCGAACGGCGGCCAGAGCTGATTAAAGCGCGCCATCGAGGGAAATCCGGTCGGGTCGATCTGCTCGACGACGATAGTGTCATCGCTCTTGAGCAGAGAGAGCAGATCGAAGGTCGGCTGTTCCCACCAATCGACTTCGCCGCTTTGCAAGGCGCCGGCGGCGGTCGCGGAGTCGGGAACGACATGCCATTCGATGCGATCGAAATGGGTAATTTTCGGCCCCGCGGTCCATTCCGGCGTGCCGCTTTCGCGCGGCTTATAGTCGTTGAAGCGCTCATAGACGACGAGCGATCCCGGCACCCGTTCGCTGGTCTTGAAGCGGTAGGGGCCGCTTCCGACCATGTCGGTGATGGCGGTGAAGGGGTCGGTTTTCGCCAGCCGCTCGGGCATCATCGCCGGCATGCTGCTCGCCGCTTTGCCGAGAGCATCGGGAAGCAGCGGGAAGGGGCGTTTGAGACGAAAGACGATGGTGCGGTCATCGGCGGCGGCAATGTCGTCGCTCGCTGTGAGCAGTGCTGAGCCGAAGGCGTCGCGTGCCCCCCAGCGCTTGATCGAGGCGACGCAATCGCGCGCGAGAACCGGCTCGCCGTCATGGAATTTCAGGCCTTCGCGAAGCCGCAACCGCCAGATCTTGCCATCGGCCTCGGTGCCGGCGCTCTCCAGCATCTGCAATTGCGGGCGGAACTGGGCATCGATGCCAAAAAGCGTGTCGAAGACCAAAAAACCATGATTGCGGGTGACGTAGGCGGTGGTCCAGATCGGGTCGAGGATGGCGAGATCGGCTTGCGGGATGAATTTCAGCAGCCGCGCCTCGGCCGCGCCGCCAAGGCGCGGCGCCGCCAGCGGCATCAGCGCCGCGGCCGTCGTCGCTTGCAAAAACGCCCGTCGTTTCATCGTCATTCCCCTATTTCTGCCTCCACCGGCAGCATCGCGCCGGTCCGTCCCGTAGCCTTGACCAGGACGATGGCAGCCGAAGCCTCACCCGGCAAGATGCTCTGCAAGACGCGGACCAGAGTTGCCGAGCCCGGCGCAAGGCGGCTATGCGGAGAGGCATGGACATGCCGCCCTTCCGCGCTCGCGATGACCGCGGCCATCAGACCGTCATCGCCGAATTTTTTCGCTTCGGCTCTGTCGGCGCGCTCGGGTTTCTGGTCGATACCGCGACGGTCTATGCCCTCGCCGGCGCGCTCGGCCTCTATGGCGCCGGCGTGATCGCCTATCTCGTCGCGGCGAGCACGAATTGGGCCCTAAACCGCGTCTGGACCTTTCGCGGCCGCGGCCGTGGTCACGCCTTGTGGCAATGGGCACGGTTTCTCGTGACCAACGCCGGCGGGTTCGTCGTCAATCGTGGGGTCTATGCGGCGTTGATCGCGTTCTCCCCCCTCGTTCACGCCTATCCGGTGCTGGCGGTGGCGGCGGGGGCGATCGCCGGGATGGGGCTCAATTTTTTCTCCGCCCGCCGCTTTGTGTTCCGCTGATCCCTTTCCGCCTGGCCGCGTCATGCCCCATAGTCCATCGCGATGATGGATCATGGGCTCCTCCTCTATGCCGGGTTGTGGCTGAGTTTTGCGCTCGGCCATAGCGCTTTCGCTTCGGTCGGTGGACGGCGCGTGCTGGAGCGTCTCGCCGGGCGGGGTGATCGGCTGCTTTATAACGTGATCGCCATCCTCCACTTGGCGCTGGTGCTCATCGGCGGCTGGATTGAACTCGGCGGCCGGCCAGGCTTTGCGTTTCCCTGGCCGTTTAACATCCTGCGCGCGGCGGCGATCCTCGCGGGGATTGCCATTCTGCTGATCGCCGGGCGATCCTATGATCCGGCGCGGTTTTTCGGGCTCGCGCAGCTCCGCGCCGGGGCGCCCGAGCGGGTTTTGCCGGCCGAGGCGCTGGTCACTGGCGGGCTCAACGGCCGTGTCCGCCACCCGCTCTATCTCGGGCTACTTCTTCTCGTCTGGGGCGACGTTCACGCCCCCTTGACCCTGGCGACCGCTCTGTTCGCGACCGCCTACGTCTTGGTCGGCATCCATTTCGAGGAGAGGAAGCTGCGGCGCCTCTATGGCGCCACCTATGATGCCTACCGCGCCGCGGTACCGATGCTGATCCCGCGCTTGGCGGGCCGGCGCGGCACCGGGAAGTGAGCCTCAGGCGCCGCCGCCCGCCCGCAAGCGCGCGATCGTCGCCGTCGTCGAATGGCCGGGGAGCGTCTCGCAAATCACCACCCGCCCGCCCGCGGCCATCACCAGATCGGCGCCGACCACCGTCTCGACGCGATAATCCCCACCCTTGAACAGGATATCGGGCAGAATCTCGCGAATCAGCGCCAAGGGCGTGTCCTCGGCGAAGGCGACCACACCATCCACCGGGCGCAACGCCGCGATGACCGTGGCCCGCGCCGCGAGCGGATTGACCGGGCGCGTCTCCCCCTTGAGCCGTCTGACGCTGGCATCATCGTTCAGGGCGACGATCAGCCGGTCGCATTGCGCCCGGGCGGCGGTGAGCAGCGCGACATGGCCAGCATGCAAGATATCAAAGCAGCCATTGGTGAAGCCGACGCTGAGCCCCTGGCGCTTCCAGCGCGCAACCAGCGCCAGCATCTCCGCCAGCGGGCGGGGCGCCACTGCCGGCGCCATGTCTTCGGCTTCGGTCGCGTCGATCTCGCGGCGCAATTCCGCAATCGAGACCGTCGCCGTGCCGACCTTGCTCACCGCGACGGCGGCCGCCGCGTTCGCGATCCGCATGGCTTGCGGCAAAGCGAATCCCGCCCCCGCGGCGAGCGCCAAGGTCGCGATCACGGTGTCGCCGGCGCCGGAGACATCGAAGACCTCACGGGCATGGGCGGGAACGCTGTGGATGGCGCCGGCGGGCTCGACCAATATCATCCCTTTTTCCGAGCGGGTGACCAGGATCGCCGCGCCCCCGGCCGCTGCCATCACGTGCCGCGCTGCCGCCACCGCCGCCGCCTCATCGCCAACCGGCAGGCGCGCGGCGGCGGCGAGTTCCTTCAGATTGGGGGTGATGGCGGTCGCGCCGCGGTAGCGGGAAAAATCGTCGCCCTTGGGATCGACGAAGACCGCGACGCCGCGCCCCCGCGCGCCTTTGATCGCGCCCGCGAGGACCGCCGGGCTCAAAACCCCCTTGCCGTAGTCCGAAAGCACCACCGCGCGCGCATCCGCGATCGCGCCGGTGATGGCGGCGATCAGCGCCGCTTCCTCCTCGGGTTGCAGGGGAAGGCTGCTTTCCTCGTCGGTGCGCACGATCTGCTGGCGGGAGGCAACAAAGCGGGTCTTGGTGATGGTGGGGCGCGAGGCGCTCACGACCAGGGCCGGGACGATGCCGGGATGGGCCGCAAGTTCGCTCCGCAGCGCCCGCCCGGCCTCGTCCTCACCGATCATGCCGACCAGCACGGCGCGGCCGCCGAGGGCGGCGATATTGGCGGCGACATTGCCGGCGCCACCCAGCGCAACACGGCTGCGCCGCACGCGGATGACCGGCACCGGCGCCTCGGGCGAGATGCGCTCGACATCGCCTTCGATGAAGCGGTCGAGCATGACATCGCCGACGCAAAGCACCGCAACCCCGGAAAAATCCATATCTCCTGCGCCCCTCGCTGTCGCGCGCCTCTATCCGCGCGACAGCCGCTTGTCCATAAGCGGCTTGACCATGGCGCGGTTTTCCCGGCAGGAGAAGATATGAACGAATTGCGCGGCTTTGCCTCCCATCTCGGCGACCTGCTTGGCTTCACCCTGCTCGAATGGCGGGAAGGCTTCGCCCGCGTGCGCTGCGCGATCCACCCCCATCACCTCAACCGCGCTGATATCGTCCATGGCGGCGTTTTGATGTCGCTCCTCGATGAGGCCGGCGCCGCCGCCGGCGTCTATGCCGCCGAACGCGCCGCGCGCCGCCATTCGGTGACGGTCTCGCTCAATTGCCAGTTCACCGGCCGCGCAGCAAACGGGGTGATGATCGCAACCGGCGAGGTGGTGAGCGCCGGGCGCAACATCTATTTCAGCCGCTCCGAGGTCCGACACGAGGAATCGGGTGAGCTGCTCGCCTTTGGCGCCAGCACCCATCGCTGGCGTCGTTCCGTCAAGTAAACACGGAAAAATAACTTCTTTTTCTGAAGAAAAAGAAGCAAAAAGACTTTTACCTGTTGGGTAGTGCCTGCGGCACTGCCTACATAAAGAAATGGATAAAGTTTTTTTGGTTCTTTTTTTGCAAAAAAGAACCGCTTTCTTAAACCTTACTCTACCAAATTCTTTGGCCGCTGGCCGGCGAGGATGGCGGCGATGCCATCGAGCGCAAGCGCCCCCATGGCATCGCGGGTCTCAACCGTCGCGCTGCCGAGATGAGGCAAAAGGACGACATTTTCGAGGGCGAGATAGCCAGGATCGAGCGCCGGTTCATTATTATAGACATCGAGCCCGGCGAAGGCGACGTGGCCGCTTTTGAGCGCGGCGATGAGGGCGGCATCGTCGATCAATGTCCCACGCGCGGCATTGACCACCACCGCGCCGCGGGGCAATTGCGCGATGCGTGCGGCGTTCAGCCAATGGCGCGTGCCTTCGCCGCCCGGCGCATTCAGCGACAAAACCTGGCACTGGGCGAGAAACGTCGCGTCATTGTCATGAAAGATCGCGCCTTTTTCGAGATCCGGGGGCAGCCGCGCCTGGTCGCGGTAATGGATTTCCATGCCGAACGCGGCCGCCATGCGGGCGACCTCGCGGCCGATGCGGCCCATGCCGAAAATACCGAGCCGCCGGCCCGAGACCTGGGTGCCGAGGAGCTGGGTCGGCGCCCAGCCATGCCACTTCCCGGCCCGCAGCATCCGCTCCCCCTCGCCGGCGCGGCGCGCGGAGGCGAGGATCAGCAGCATGGCGATCTCGGCGGTCGCGACCGAGAGAACGTCCGGGGTGTTGCAGACCGAAATTCTGCGGGCGCGGGCGGCGGTGATGTCGATGTGATCGAAGCCGACGCTGAACGTGCCGATGGCTTTGACGCTCGCCGGCAAGGCGGCAATGGTCGCGGCATCCAGCCGATCACCGGGCGCGGTGAGGATGGCATCGGCGCCCTCGGCATGCCGCACGAGTTCGGCGCTCGTATAGATCCGATCCTCCGGGTTGAACCGCGCCGCGAACAGACGTGCGGCACGGTCTTCGACGGCGGCGGGCAGGCGGCGGGTGACGAGGAGGGTGGCCTTGGTCATGCGCAACTCCAGAATATCGGCAATCGGATCATGCCCGGAAATCGGGTCACAGAGGATAGGCCGTGGACCAGTTTCCTTACGGGAGGAGAGACATCGCCTTCCCCATGCGCGCCATCATGGCTGACCGACGCCGTTTGGGAAAGGCCCGGCGCGGAAAATTCCCCTCTCACCGCCCTGTTCGGCCAGCGCCGATCACATTTTGGCGCGCATCTTAAAAAAGGACATAATTTCGACTATCAATGGGGCACGTTATAAGTCCGCTACCGGTCCGGGCAAGCCTCCGGAGGCGGAGGGTTTGGCGCGGCCGGAGCGGCTGTGCTAACCCCTCTGGCGGCACGATTTCGGATAGGCAAATAAAGGCGAGCACGGTCGATGTGGATTGTTCAAGTCGCTTTGCGACGACCCTATACCTTCGTCGTTCTCGCGATTCTGATTCTGTTATTCGGCACCCTTTCGGCCATCCGCACGCCGAAGGACGTCTTCCCCTCGATCGACATTCCGGTCGTCGCGGTCGTGTTCCAGTACAACGGGATGCTGCCGAACGACATTTCCGGCCGCTTCGTCTACTTCTTCGAACGCACGGTGATGGCGACCACGGTCGATATCGAGCATATCGAATCCAATTCGATGATCGATTACGGCATCGTGAAGATCTTTTTCGACAACCACGTCAATATCTCGGCGGCGTTGTCGGAGGTGACGGCGACGGCGCAGGTGGTATTGAAATTCTTCCCGCGTGGCTCGGTGCCGCCTTTCGTCTTGTTTTACAACGCCGCGTCGATCCCGGTCATCTCGATGACCGCCTCCAGCACGACGGTGCCGGAGACGATCCTGTTTGACTATGCCAATAATGTCATCCGCCCGGCGCTCTCCTCGGTGCAAGGCACCGCGATTCTGACGCCCTATGGCGGCAAATACCGCATGGTGATCGCCGATCTCAACCCGCAGGAGATGCAGGCGAACGCGCTTTCGCCCCAGGACGTCACCAATCAGCTCAACCAGCAAAACCTCATTCTGCCCACGGGGACGCAGAAGATCGGC
>NZ_JBMFWJ010000019.1:0-50169 GCF_049965395.1 Acidibrevibacterium sp. | reverse complement strand
CCGCGAATTCTTCGCCATGCTCCAGACCAGCCCGCAAAGCGGCTGCGAGGGGTGATCGGCGGCCTTCGTTCCCGGCTATCACCGCGAACGGCCGCCCGCGCCCCGCTTCTTTTCCTCGTCCATGAACGACCGCAGAACGGCGTTCATGCGCGTCTGATAACCCCTGCCCAGGCTTTTGAACCACGCGAGCAGATCGGCATCCAGCCGCACGGACACCAGTTTTTTCGGCGTCGGCATCACCGCTTGCGCCTTCAGATACCAATCCTGCGGAACCCGGTTCCAATCGGGATCGCTGGCGATGGCCTCTTCGAGTTCGCTCTCCGTCATACGACGGAGACGTTCGATTTCAGTCCGGCTTTCGCCGCGATCCGCTTTGCGCAGCGCATTGGCCGATATGCGTGTCGTAGTGTTTTCTTTCATTTTTCCGTGCTTTTCGCATTGAGATGACACGGAGTACACGCTCTCGCATGGTATAAACGATGGCAACAACAATGTCATCGAGCGCACCGATGGCTATCCAACGCTGCTCTCCGTTAATTTCTTTGGGTGGATATTCAAGATACGGATTATCGAGAACCCGAACGACATCTAGAAAATCAAGCCCATGCTTCCCAATATTGGCATTCCGCTTATTTTCATCCCACTCGAAATCGTCAAACTCCATGATAATGTCCCTTTTTATGAAATTACGCTGGATTTCATAAAGAGATGAACCAAGGCCATCGGGAATTCTAAATTCCGAATGACGGGTCATAGCCACCCCGAAAGGGGAAACGCGCCTAATCGATGGATCAATAATGCCAATCTGTGATTTCTCATGCATCCGTTTGCGAGCAGCGAGCGCTCCGCTATTATTGATACAAAGCGTAGCTACGTGTACCACACATCCCACGTGCTGCGCAAGGAGAAATTTACCAGCGGGTTGCCGCGCCGCTGGGAGCGTGGCACGCTTTGCCGGCCATCGACCGTGAGGAAACGTGATCCCGATCCGCGCCCGCCGCCCCAACCCCTACAGTGCGAGCCCGCTCGACCGCGCGAGCGCGCGGCGGGAGGATGCCGCGTTTCTCGCCGCCGCGCGCGAATCGCCGGACAGTCTCTTCGTCCCGGTCTGGCGCGGCCAGAGCCTGCTTGCCGGCGAGGCGGAGGCGGTGCGCGGGGTTTTTCTTGCTGGCGCCGAAGCCGATCCCTGGCGCGTCGACGCCCCCTGGGCGTTTCTTGGCCTATGGCAGGGGCGACCGGTCTTCGCGATCGATTGCGGCGCCGCCGAAGCGCCGCCCGCCTTTGCCGCGCCCGCGTTCGGCGAAACTACGCGCTTTGCCGATCTCCGCGCCGCCGCCGGCGCGTTACCCGAAGCCGAGGCGGCGATTCTCGCCCATGCCCGCGGCCTCCTGCACTGGCGCGCGCGGCATCGTTTTTGTGGCGTCTGCGGTGCAGCGTGCGAGGCGCGAAGCGGTGGCAACACCCTCGTCTGCACGCGCTGCGAGACGCCGCATTTCCCCCGCACCGATCCCGCCGTGATCATGCTGGTGGTGCAGGGCGATGCGGCGTTGCTCGGCCATTCGCCGCGCTTTCCGGTGCCCGAGATGTATTCGACGCTCGCCGGCTTCGTCGAGCCCGGCGAAAGCCTCGAGGAAGCGGTGGCGCGCGAGGTGTTCGAGGAAACCGGCGTGCGCGTCGGCGCCGTGACCTATCATTCCAGCCAGCCCTGGCCGTTTCCCGCCTCCCTCATGCTCGGTTTTTATGCCGAGGCGCAAAGCACCGAGATCGTGCTCGACCCCGCCGAGCTGAGCGATGCACGGTGGTTCTCCCGCGCCGACATCCGCAACCACAAGGCGCTCGGCTTTCGCCTGCCACGCGGCGACAGTATCGCGCGGCGGCTGATCGAGGACTGGCTGGAAAGCGGCTGACAACCGGGAGGAAAACACCGTCGGATGCTGGCGCTGGGTTTTTTCACGCTCCTCATGGCGCCGCTCATCGCGGGATCGGGGCTGGCGGCGTTGCCCCGGCTGCGCGCGCCACTGGCGGCGCGGCTCTGGCTGGTTCCGCTCGCCGGCGCCGTGGTCGCGCTTCTCTCTCTCCTGCTCGGAGAGCCGGCGGGCGCGCTGGCGCTGCCGTTCGGCCTGCCGGGGTTTCACCCGCTGCTGCGGCTCGACGGGCTTTCCCGGCTGTTTCTGCTCGCGCTCTGCCTCCCCTTCGCCACAGCCCTGCGCGTCGCGGCGCCGGCGCGGCCGGCAGCGGCGGGGCTGCTGTTCGCCGGGCTGTTGAACGTCATCCTCGCCGGCGACGCTTATGCCCTGCTCGTCGGTCTTGCGCTCGCGCTCGGCGCGGCTGCGCGCCTCATCGCAACGTCGCGCTTTTTCCCGATGGCGGCGTGGCTCGCGTGGCTGCTCGTGCTCGCCGCCCTCGCGCCACCCCTTCCCGATGGCACGCCTAACCCCGCCTTCGTCGCCATGCGCGCGCTCGCCTTGCCGGCGGCGGCGAGTGGCCCGGTCGCCGGGCTCGTGCTGCTCGGCGCCGGGCTTCTCGGAGCCCCCCTTTTTCGTCCGCGTGTTCTGGCGGCGGCGGAAAACGGCGCTGTGCTCGCCGCCGCCCTGGCGCCGGCGGTGGCCTATCTCGCGGCGCGTTTCCTTGGTGATCTTCTCGCGCTCGGCGCCGCCGGCCCGATCGCGGCGCTGGCGCTCGGGCTTGGGCTTGCCGGTGCGCTGAGCGCCGCCGCTGCTGCGGCATGGGCCGAAGATATCGCCGTCATCGTCGCCGCTTTCGTGCCGTTACTGCTCGGCGAGAGTTTGTTCGCGCTCGGCATCGCCATTTGGGCGCGGCGCGCCGATCTCGCGGCGCCGGGGCGGGATGCGGTCGCCGCCTTTCTCGCGCTCGCGCTGCTGAGCGCACTCGCGGGGCCGCTGTTGCTGCTGCTCGCGCGCGCGGTGACGCGTGAGGCCGGCAGCCGGCAGCTTGCGCGGCTCGGCGGCCTCCTCGCGCCGATGCCACGCGCGGCGGCGCTGGCCGGCCTCGCTCTGAGCGTGGCGCTGCCGTTTGGCCCCGGGCTTCTCGGCGGGCCACTGGCGATGACCGCGCTGCTCCGCCTGCCCGCGAACGGACTTGGCAGCGTCTTTCTCGCCGCCTTGGTCGCGCTTGCTGGGCTTCTTTTCGCGCTCGGCGGCTTCGCCGCGCTCCGGCTCTTCGGCTTGGGCTTTCTCGGCCCGCCGCGAAGCCCGCGAGCCTCGGCGGCGGCCGATCTCGCCGGGCGGGAGCGGTCATCGCTCGCCGTGCTCGCGGCCGCGCTCGCGCTGTTCGGGTTGGTTCCGGGGATTGCCGCGCGGCTGATCGCCTCGGCGATGCCGACCCTGGTTGCCGGCGATGCCGCAACGCCGACCTCGATGATCGCCGCTCCCGCCTGCGCGGCGTTGCTGCTTTTCCTCACGGCCCTGCTTTGGGCAGCCACCGGCCGGGGCGCGCGGCTCGTCGCGCGGGTGTGGGAGGAGGGGTATGGGCCGTTGCCGGGCTGGCTCCCGTTCGGTGACCCGGTGACGACGATCGCCCCCGGCGCGTTCGGCGCCGAACTGCGCGCCGCCGCCAAACTCGGCCTGGCGATACTGGCGCGCCGGCTGCGGCGGCCGCGCGCGGCATGGCGGGCGGCGCGGGACGCCTGGCGGGCGCCGCCATGCGGCTGATCGCGACGGCGCTCAATCTCGCGCTGATGCTGGCCGCGGCACCCGGTTTCGCGTGGCTTCTGGCGATGGCGGCAGCGCTTCGTGATCGCGCGCCAATGCCGGCGCCGCTGGCGATCTGGCGGCTCTGGTGGGCGCTCTGGCGGGCCGAGCAGGTGCGTCCCGCCGGGGTTTCCGGGTTTGCTGATGCTGCCATCGCCGCCGGCCTCGCCGCCGCCCTCCTCGCCGCCACCTTCATCCCGACCTTCACCACCGCCCTCGCGACCGCGCCCTTCGCCTCCGTGCCGCTGGTGGTCGCGCTGCTCGCGTTGGCGGCGATCCTGCCGCTGCTTTCGCTTATGGCGGCGGGGACGATGGCGGGAGGGATCGCGGCCGGGCGGATCCTCGGGTTTTTCTGCGCAGCCAGCCCCGCGCTTTTCCTCACCTTTTGGGCGTTGGCGCAACTTGGCGGCGGCGTCATGCTGAACGCCATCGCAACACCGGGCGGTGTGGCTTCGCCACTCGCGCCGCGCCTGTTGGCCGCAATCGCGCTCGCCGCCATCGCACGGGCGGCGCCGACGGCGGCGGCGGCGGAGAGCGGCGGCCGGGCACGGACGATGGCGCTCGCCACCACCGCCCTCACCCGGCTCGGGGCGCTGAGCCTGGTCGCGGCCCTCCTGGTGCCCTTCGGCATCGCCGGCGAAGGACAGGGTCTCCTCGCCGCCGGGATCGGGCTCCTCCTCTGGCTCGTGAAAATGGCAGTGGCCGCCGGGCTGCTCGCCTGGCTCCGCCCGGCCCGGCCAGCGGCGTCGCGGCTGCTTTCGCCAGCGCTCACGGTCGCGACACTCTGCGCGGCGCTCGCCGCCCTGCTCGCGCAAGCGCCGCTGATATGAGCCGCGCCCTTCTGGACGCGGCGCCGCGCGATGCAGCACTCCGTCCCTGGCCGTGGCGGCGCTTGGATGCCGCCGGCTGGCGGTCTCTCGCGGCAGGACCGGGCGATCTCACGCTGCTCGCGCTTTGGGGCGAGGCGGAGGGCGTGCGGGCGGTGTTTCGTGACGATGACGGCACGATCCTGCCAGTCGCCGTCCCCCTGACGGACGGGCGTTATGCGACGCTCAGCCGGCGCTGGCCGGAGGCGGCAGGGTTCGAGGCCGCCATCGCCGATCTCTGGGGATATCAGGCGGAGAGCGTGGCGGGCACGGAAAAGCGGCTCGATCACGGGGTTTGGCCGCTCACAACGCCACTCGCGCCGACCCCTGGGCCGGCGCCGATGGCGGCCGACTGGCCGGAATTTTTCGCCGCGGCCGCCGGCGAGCAATGGCCGAACGGGCCCGCCGGACCACCCTTCGCCCCGCTCGAGCATTGGCGTTTCCGTCTCGACGGCATTCGCATCGCCGCGGCAGCGCGCCGCGCCGGCTATGGCCATAAAGGCCAGATCACCTTGATGCGCGGCAAGCCGGCACGCGTCGCGGCGCGTTTTGCGGCACGATTGGCGGGGGAGGCGACGGTTGCGCATAGTCTCGCCTTTGCCGCCGCCGCCGAGGCCGCGCTCGGGCTCACCATTCCGCCCCGCGCCACCGCTCTCCGCGCCGTCATGGCGGAACTCGAGCGGATCGGAACCCATCTCTCAGACCTCGCCGATCTCCTCCGCGAAGCCGGTGCGATGCGGCGGGCGGCGGCGACGTGCGATGCGCTCGCAGCACTCCGCTCCGCGCTCGCCGCGGCGTTCGGGCATCGGTTGATGATGGATGTCGTCGTGCCGGGTGGGGTCGCCGCCGACCTCGATCCCGCGCGGAGCGAGACGCTGCGTGCCGCACTCGCCGGGATCGAGGCCTGGCGGGCGCGGTTTTCGCTGCCCGAGGCGGCGCTCGCCGGGCGCGGCGTGGTGCGTGGCGCCGGCGCCGGACTGGTCGCACGCGCCGGCGGCCGCAGCGAGGACGCGCGGCGCAGCCCGGGTTATCCACCCTATGAGCGGCTCGATTTTGTGACCCCGGAAAGCCCTGCCGGCGATGCCTTGGCACGCGCGGCGCTAAGGGTCGCCGAAATCTGGCTCAGCGTCACGCTCGTCCGGCATCTCCTCGCGACACTGCCCGCCGGCGCGATCAGCGTTGCGCTCGCGCATGGCAGCGGCGAAGGGCTCGGCGTCGCCGAGGGGCCGGCGGGTGAAATCTGGCATTTTCTCGCGATCCGCGGCGGGTTGATCGCCGAGGCCTTCCCCTGCGATCCGTTCTGGCGAAACGAGGCGACACTGATTGCCGCGTTTTCCGGCGCCGAGCGCGGCGATTGGCGCATGATCCGCGCCTCTTTCGGCGCCGGCGGCGCAGGCGCCGATCTCTGAGCCGGCTCAGAACATAACCACGGTGCGCAGGCCGAACACCGCATCGTTGCCAATGCGCCGTGTCGGGCTGAGCGGATTCGGGATGCCGCCGCCAGGCATAGAAGCGCCCGCGCTACATCCCGCTCGGATAATTCGGGCCGCCGCCACCCTCTGGCGTGCACCAGTCGATGTTCTGGGTGGGATCCTTGATGTCGCAGGTCTTGCAGTGGACGCAGTTTTGGGCGTTGATCTGAAGGCGTGGCGCGCCCTCCTCGACCCCGACCGCTTCATAGACGCCGGCCGGGCAATAGCGGCTCTCGGGTGCAGCAAAGCGCTGCCAATTGACGGCTTGCCAACGCTCTGGCTCACGAAGCTTGAGATGCGCCGGCTGGTCTTCCTCGTGATTGGTGTTACTGATGAAAACCGAAGCTAGGCGGTCAAAGGTGAGCTTTCCGTCCGGCTTCGGATAAGCGATGCGCGGCGCCTGATCGGCGGGGAGCAGCGTTGCGTGGTCGGGGTGGGGGTGGTGCAGCGTCCATGGCGCCCGGCCGCGCAGCACGTAGGTATCGAGCGCCGCGTTGACGAGCCCACCCCAGAGGCCGAAGCGGGCGAAACCGGGGCGGATATTGCGGGCTCCCCGCAATTCTTCCCAAAGCCAGCTCGCGCGGAGCCGCTCAGGGTAGCGCGTGAGCGCCGCCGGGCGGTCGCCTGCCAGTGCCTCGGCCAGCGCCTCGGCTGCCACCATGCCGGATTTCATCGCCATATGCGTGCCCTTGATCTTGGGCACGTTGAGGAAGCCGGCACTGTCGCCGATCAGGATCCCGCCGGGAAAAACGAGCTTGGGCAGGGATTGCAGCCCCCCCTCGACCAGTGCGCGCGCGCCATAGCTGATCCGCCGCCCGCCGGCGAAATGCCCGACCATCGCCGGATGGGTTTTGAGCCGCTGCATCTCCTCGAACGGCGAGAGCCAGGGATTGCGATAATCGAGCCCGACGACGAAGCCATAGGAGATGAGATTGGCACCGAAATGATAGAGGAACGAGCCGCCATAGCTGCTTCGGTCAAGCGGCCAGCCGATGGTGTGGGTGATCTCGCCGGGGCGGTGATTTTCCGCCGGCACCTCCCATAATTCCTTGACCCCGATCGCGAAGGTCGGCGGATCGGCGCCCTCGGCGAGCCCGAACCGCGCGATCGCCTGTTTGCTGAGCGAGCCGCGGCAACCTTCGGCGAGCACGGTGTAGGCCGCGCGCAACTCCATCCCCGGCTGATAATTCGGCCCTTTTTCGCCGGATTTGGTTACACCCATGTCGCCGGTGATGACCCCGGCGATGCGCCCCTCCTCCTCGATCAGGGCGGCGGCGGGAAAGCCGGGATAGATCTCGACCCCGAGCGCCTCGGCGCGCGCCGCGAGCCAGCGGCAGAGATCACCGAGGCTCGCGACGAAATTGCCACTATTGTGCATTTGCGGCGGGGTCGGCAGACGGAGCGCACGGCGAGCGGTCAGAAACAGAAACCGGTCATCGCCGGCTGGGGTGGAAAGCGGCGCGCCCTCTGCCTGCCAGTCTGGGATCAGCTCGGCGAGCGCCCGCGGCTCGATCACCGCGCCGGAGAGGATATGGGCGCCGATTTCGCTGCCTTTTTCGACCACGCAAATCGCCGTCTCGGGAGCAAGCTGCTTGAGGCGGATCGCCGCCGCCAATCCGGCGGGGCCGCCGCCGGCGATGACGACATCGAAATCCATTCTCTCACGCGCGATATCTCCCTCACCCATACGTAATCTTCCTTTCTGCTTGGGAAAGTGTAGCCGATCGGCGCTGGCTGTGCAAAATGCCGGCATGGATCTTCGAACGGCGCTCACCGCTGCGCTGCGGCTGCAACTCGAATGGGGCGCCGATGAGGCGCTGGTCGAGACGCCCCGCGATCATTTCGCACCCTCCCCGGCCGCGCCCGAGCCCGCGTCGCCGGCAATTCCCCGACGGGCAGCACCCGCGAGCGGCGTTCTGCCGCCGGCGGCCGCGCGGGCCGCCGCGCTCGCCGCCGCGTGTCACTCGCTCGATGAATTGCGCGCCGCGCTCGCCGCGTTCGATGGCTGCAGCCTCAGTGAAACCGCGACCAACCTGGTGTTCAATGACGGCAACCCCGCCGCCGGCTTGATGCTGATCGGTGAAGCCCCGGGCGCCGAGGAAGACCGCATCGGCAAGCCCTTTGTCGGCCCCTCCGGCCAGTTGCTCGACCGCATGCTGGCGAGCATCGGGCTCGACCGCGACCATTATCTGATCACCAACCTGATCCCCTGGCGCCCGCCCGGTAACCGCAGCCCGACCGATGCCGAGGTGATGCTGTGTCTTCCCTTCCTCCATCGCCAGATCGCGCTGGTAAGGCCCAAGCTTTTGCTTCTGCTCGGCGGGCTTGCGGCGAAAGCGCTGCTCGGCGGCAGCGCCGGCATCACCCGGCTGCGTGGCACCTGGCGCGAGATCGAAATCCCCGGCCTTCTCGCCCCCATCCCCGCGCTCGCGACCTACCATCCGGCTTATCTGCTGCGCTCGCCGGGTGCGAAGCGCGACGCCTGGGCGGATCTCATTTCGCTGCGGCGGAGGCTCGAGTCATAAAATTCTGGCGGCCGAGCGGCCCCAAGGCCAAGGCGATCCCCGCCTCGCCGGGCAGCGCGCCCTTGGCAAAAAGCCGGGTCACGTGGCCCATTTTTCGCCCCGGCCGGGCCTCTTTCTTCCCATAGAGATGCGGGATCAGGCCTTGGGTCGCGAGAATCTGCGGCCAGAGCGCGGTTTCCTCGGCGCCGACGAGATTTTTCATCACCGCGTCCGAATGCCGCGCCGCCAGCGGCAGAGGGAGGCCGGCGACCGCGCGAATATGCATCTCAAACTGGCTCGCGGGGCAGGCATCGATGGTCCAATGGCCGGAATTATGCGGCCGCGGCGCGATTTCATTGACGAGCACGCGCCCGTCGCGGTCAACGAACATCTCGACCGCGAGCAGCCCGACGAGATCGAGCGCATCTGCGACCCGGAGCGCGATTTCTCTCGCGGCGGCGGCGGTTTGAGGTGCGATCGGCGCCGGGGCGAGGGTGAGGTCGAGGATATGGTCGCGATGGCGGTTTTCCACCACGTCGAAAGCGCGGCTGTCACCGTTGCCCCCGCGCGCGACGATGACGCTGATTTCGCATTCGAAATCAACGAACCCCTCGAAAATCAGCGGTTTTGGCGAAAGCCGCGCGAAAGCCGGGGCGAGATCCACCTCGCTGGCGAGCCGCGCCTGCCCCTTGCCGTCATAGCCTAGCCTCGTCGTCTTCAAAATCGCCGGCAGGCCGAGTCGGGCGGCGGCGGCGCGGAGATCGTCCAGCGTCTCGATCGGCGCGAAGGGCGCGGTCGCCGCACCAGCCTCGGCATTGAGAAAGGTTTTTTCCGCGATCCTGTCCTGGCTGATCCGCAAGACGTGCGGGCCGGGGCGCACCGGCTTGCATGATGTCAGCAATTCGAGCCCGGCGGCGCTGACATTCTCGAATTCGAAGGTGATGACATCGACGGCGCTGGCGAAGGCGCGGAGCGCCGCCGGATCCTCGTAATCGCCGATCGTCGCCGCCGCCGAAACCTGCGCTGCCGGGCTGTCCTCCTCCGGCGTTAGGATATGGCAACGATAGCCGAGCCGGGCGGCGGCGAGCGCGCTCATCCGCCCAAGCTGGCCGCCGCCGACGATGCCGATAATGGCGTTGGGCGGCAGCGGGACAAAAGTTTTTTGGTTCTTTTTGTCAAAAAAGAACTCGTCTTCCATGATTTATCTTTAAGTCCCTTCTGGCGTGTCGACCGGCGCGGTCGCGACGCTTTCGGTTTGCGCGGCGCGGAACGCGGCGAGCCTTGCCGCGAGCCCAGCATCGCCGAGCGCGAGGATAGCAGCGGCAAGCAGCGCCGCGTTCACCGCCCCGGCGCGGCCGATGGCGAGGGTTCCGACCGGGATTCCGGCCGGCATTTGGACGATCGAGAGCAGGCTATCGAGCCCCTTCAGCGCCTGCGATTCCATCGGCACGCCGAGGACCGGGAGCCCCGTCCAGGCGGCGGCCATGCCGGGCAGATGCGCCGCCCCGCCGGCGCCGGCGATGATCACCCGCAGGCCGCGCGCGTTTGCCGTGCGCGCATATTCGGCGAGCCGGTCCGGGGTGCGGTGGGCGGAGACGATGCGGCATTCATGGGCGATGCCGAGCGCGGCCAAGGTGTCGCTCGCGTGGTGGAGTGTCGGCCAGTCCGACTGGCTCCCCATAATCACCCCAACGAGCGCGCCGCTCGGGGCGAGGCCGGCGGGCGTTGGGCCGGGACTATCGATCATCATGTTCTCGCGTTTGTTACGCCGTCTGGTCGGGAATGAGGCGGCTTTCAAGGCGGGTGATTTCGTCTTTTAGAAGCAGCTTGCGTTTTTTCAACCGCAGCAGATGGAGTTGGTCGGTCGCCGTCTGGCTGACCAGAAGGGCGATGACGGTGTCGAGATCACGATGTTCGCTGCGCAGTTCATGCAGTTGGCGCAACAGGGAATCGCGGTCGTTCATCATCGGCTCATATTCACCTGTTCACCTCGAATCGACGGGCGGTGCAAACGCCGCGCCGGTCAGGCAGCCCCGCTTAGAAAGCCCTTTTATCATGCTTTGCCGCCCGCTCGCCACGCCCTTGCCGCGCGCCGCCGCTGCCCGGCCGCCGCCCGCGTCATGCAATCAGGGGTGGAATCGGCCACCCGATGGCGCTATGATTAATTGGTCGCGGCGGCGGCTGCCCGAGCCCCCTCACTGCGGCTTGGAAGCATGCGGCTTGGAAGCATGAAGCATAAGGAGTGCGACATGAGTCTGGATGGACGCCTCGGTGCCCTCAAGGAGCGCCACGCTGATCTTGAGTTGCGTATCGTCGAAGAAGATCATCGTCCACGACCCGATAGCGATGCCCTGTTGCGTCTGAAGCTCGAGAAATTACGAATCAAGGAGCAGATCGAGCGCTTGCGCGAGACGCTCGACTAAAATCCCCGACAAGAAACATCAATCAAACTCGCCCTCGAGAGATGCGCGCGCGTCTCTCAGGCGGCTTCGTCTTCCTCTCTCATCTGCTCGGGGCTGGGCGGCGGCGGCACCGCTTGCCCTTCCCGCGCCAAGCGCTCATTGGCCTGCGTCACCATGGCGTGCAGATCGGTCTGGCTACAAAGGCCAAGGATCACCGGATCGCGCGGCTTGATATTGGCGCTGTTCCAATGGGCGCGGTCGCGCACCTTGTGGATGGTCTCCTTGGTGGTGCCGAGCAGCTTGCTGATCTGCGCGTCGCTGAGTTGCGGGAAATTGCGCAAGAGGAAGGCGATCGCGTCCGGACGATCATTGCGCTTGGCAACCGGCGTGTAACGGGCACCGCGGGCGCGGCGCGGCACCGGGTTGCTGACCGGCAAAAGCGTCAGCCGCGCCGTAGGATCGGCCTCGCAGCGGCGGATCTCCTCGAGCGTGACTTGGTGATTGGCAACCGGATCGTAACCGACGATCCCCTGCGCGACCTCGCCATCGGCGATCGCCTGCACTTCGAGCGGGTGGAGGCCGCAGAAATCGGCGATCTGCTCAAAGGTCAGGGCGGTTTTTTCGATCAGCCACACGGCGGTGGCTTTCGGCATCAGGGGGAGGGGCATGGCATGGCACTTTCATATCCCGGTGACCGAGGCGCGACCGATATCAGAGGATCGATCGAAATGTCGATCTTTTCGGCCCGGGCCCGGTCCGCAGCTGCGGGCGATCATGGAGAAAGCCTCGATATGACCGTGGCACGCGGTGCGGTCAAGGCCGCGCACGGCGATGCTGCGGAAAAATCCGCGCCCCATTCGGCTCACCCGCCCGCTTTCGCGACGATCAGCGCATCGACCGCGACGATCTCGCCCCCGGCGGCGATCAGCGGGTTGAGATCGATTTCGCGATAATGCGCGGCGTGGTCGGCGGCGAATTCGGAAAACCGCGCGATGATCGCAGCCAGCCGGTCGCGATCGATTGCCGGCGCGCCGCGAAACCCATCGAGCAGCCGCGCCCCACGCAGCCGCTCGAGCATCGCGCGCGCGCCGGCCGGTGAGACCGGCGCGAGATCGACGGCGCTATCGTGCAGCAATTCGACGAACACACCCCCGAGCCCGACCACGACCAGCGGTCCGAACAGCGGATCGACGCGCGCCCCGAGCATGATTTCGAGCCCGGCCGGGATCATCCGCTGCACCAGGAGCCCGGCGCCACCAACCCCCGCCCGCTTTGCCGCCGCCAGCACCTCGGCCGCCGCTTCGCGCACCGCCTCAGCATCGCGAAGACCAAGCCGCACCCCACCGATCTCGGTCTTGTGCGCAAGATCGGGCGCCGCAAGCTTGAGGGCGACCGGAAAGCCGAGCCGCTCGGCCGCCGCCACCGCGCCCTCGGCGTCATCAGCGCCCACTTCGCCGACCACCGGAATGCCATAGCGCGCGAGCAGCGCCTTGGCCGGCGCCTCGCCGATGATTGCACCCCCCTCCTTGGCCAGCGCGGTCGCGACCTCATCGCGCACCGCGGCCGCAACCAAGCGCTCAGCCGGGGCGAGCCCATGCGGCGCCGCCGGCCGCGCGAGCCAGGCGGCGAGGGCGGCGAAGCAGCGATCGGTCGAGCGAAACAGCGCGGTATGAGCGGCGGTCTCTGCTTCGCGCGCGCCGGGGCCTTCGAGATGCTCGTTGACCCAGATCGTGCAGGCGAATTTCCCCGCCGCCGCCGCCAAGGCATCGAACGCCAGAATGCGCCGCACCACCGGCTCATAGGCATAGACCGAGGGCACCACGAGCGCGGCATAGGCGGGGTCGTCGAGCAGCGCCTTGGCGCAGGCGTTGAGGCTTTCGGGATCGGTCAGCACCTGCGCGGTGACGTCACACGGGTTACGCGGCGAGCCGAATTCGGGAATGCGCGCTTCGAGAACGGCGCGGGTGGCGGGCGCTGGCTGTGGCAGCGGAACGCCATGGATTTCGGCCTTGTCGGCGGCCATGATCGCGGCCCCGCCAGAGGCCGCAACGACGGCGATGCCGGCGCCGCGCGGGGCCGGCGCTTTCGCGAAGAAGGCTGCGGTTTCCATCAAAGCCTCGAACTGATCGACGACGACGATGCCGGCGCGGGCGAAGGCGGCGCGATAGGCGGCATCCGAGCCGGCGAGCGAGCCGGTATGAGAAAGCGCCGCCGCGGCACCGCTTTCGCCGACCGCGATCTTGTGCGCGACCACCACCTTGCCACGCTCGGCGGCGCGGAGTGCTGCGTCAAGCAGCCGGCGCGGTGAGGCCATCCCCTCGAAGAGACAGGCGATGGCGCGGCAAGCCGGGTCGTCGGCGAGATAGGCGACGTAATCGGCCATATCGACGTCACAGGAATTGCCCGAGGTCAGGACATGGCTCACCGCAGTGCCGTGGGCGACGGCGAGCGCGAGCGCGAAGCCGAGCGCGCCCGACTGGCTGATGATCCCGACCGCGTGCGGCGCGACCTGGTCCTGGCGCGGCAGCGCCGAAAACGTCATCGCCGCGCCGGAGAGATAATTGACGATGCCGAGACAATTGGGGCCAATAATCGGCATCGCGCGCGTGCGCGCCAGCGCCTGAAGCCGCGCCTGCTCGGCGGCGCGCCCGGGTTTCGCGGTCTCGGCGTAGCCAGACGCGAAGACGACGGCGCCGCCGACGCCGAGCGACGCGGCCTCTTCGAGCACCGGCTCAACCGCCTCACGCGCGACCGCGCTCACGACGCAATCCGGCACCTCGGGCAGGGCGGCGAGCGAGGGATAGCAGGGCTTGCCGCCGATCTCCTGATAGCGGGCATTCACCAGATGGAGGCGGCCGCGAAACCCAGCCATATTGCTCGCCACCCGGTCGCCGAATGACCCCGCGCGCTCGCTCGCGCCGACCAGGGCGACGCTTTGCGGGTCAAGCAGCCGGCGAAGCTGGGCGTGGGTGTAGAGCGGCCGTGCGGCATCGGTCATGGATTGGCGTTCCCTCGCTGGTTTCGTGACGGCGGCGTTTCTTGGCAGGTGCGGTAAGCATAGGCGCGGAAAACCCACCCCTTCAACCACCCGCTTGCCCCCGCTTGCGAGAGATCGGCCGTCGCGTAATGATTGCTCATGCTCGACCGCGACATGCCCCCCCTCGATCACCGCCTGCCGAGCCGCCGCGCCCCCGGCTTTGACGCCCGCCGCGCGGTGATCCGCGAGCAGGCGGCGGCGCTGTTCGCGCGCGATGGCTATCAGCGCGCCTCCCTCGCCGGCCTCGCCCGCTCGCTCGGCGTGACCGCCAATGGCATCAGCAATTATTATTCCTCCAAGGAAGATCTGCTTTATGCCATCCTCGATTCGCATCTCGTGGCGCTGCTCGCCGCCGTCGAGCGGGCCGATGACGAAGCCCTGGCGCCGCGCCCGCGGCTCGAGGCGCTCGCCGGTGGCTATCTCGCGACCATCGCCGGGCCGGGTGCCAACGGCCATCGTCTGTTGCGCGAGGCGGCGCGGTTTCTCCCCGCGGCCCGACGCGAGGATCTCCGTACCCGCGAACGCTGGCTGCTCGCACTGTTCAGCGCGGCGCTGGCCGCCGCCGCGCCGCGGCGCGCTAGCGCCCTGCTGTCGCCGCTGACCTTGTCGCTATTTGCGATGCTGAACGAGGCACCCCGCTGGCTCCAGCCTCGAGACGAGGCGGCAGAGGCGCTGAGCCTTGCGGCTTACGCGTCGCTCGCCACCCGCGCCGTGCTCGCCGCCGCGCGCTGAGCCCGCCTTTAGAGCGCGATCGGTTTAAGTCGATCACGCTCTACACTTATTTTGGCGAGCAAGTTGGCCGGTTTTGATTGAACAGGGTGGTTCAATCAAAACCTACCTTGCTCTAGACGCCGGCCAGGCGGATCAACAGTGGCGCCGGACCACCGCCAGGGCCCGTTGCAAACAAAAGCGAGAGGCTCGCGCCACTGGCGCGGGCGATCAGGGCGGTGAGCACCCCTTGGATCGCGCGCGGCTGATCACACGCGGCCAGGGCCGCCACGTCATCGGCGAGCCAAGCGGCGAGACCCGGCGGCCAGGTCGCCGCCCGGCCCTCAAGCATGACGGCGAGATCGCCGTCCGGCTGCCCGGCAAGCAGAACCCCGCCACCCTCGCCGGCGGATTCCGCGGCTAGGATCAGAACATTGAGGATCACCCGCGCATCCTCGGGCGCGAAAGCGACGTCTTCGGGGATGCCGGCGCTCTCCAGCCGCACCCGGCGCGCCGCCGGCAAGGCCGCGAGCAAAGCGAAGAGATCGGGGATGGTCATCTCTTCGCTCATCCCCGTCCACGCCCCCCGCCAGAGGCGCAGCCGCAAGCCGAGCGCCGCCGCCGCCTCGCGCGCCATCTCGAGCGCCTCGTCATCCTCGGCCGTCGCCCCGCCCTCGACGCTTTCCAAAGCGCCGCCCAGCGTCCCGGTCAAGCCACTGAAATCATGGCAGAGCCGGGCCGCCACCAATTCCGCCAATAGCAGGGACGACGCATTCGCTGTCATATCACGCCTCCTCAACACCCACGCCTCGACAGGTCCACCCGGCGCGCGCATAACCCGCGCCACCATGGCGCCCCACCCGACCTCACCGATCGAACCCGGCCAATGGGTCCGCAATCCTACCCGGCCGGAATGGGGGGTCGGCCAGGTGCAATCCGCGATCGGCGATCGGGTCACGGTCAATTTCGAGCACATTGGCAAAATTCTGGTGAACATTGCCAGCGTGCCGCTCGACGTCATCGCCGAGGACGAGCACTAATTTTCGCGATATCCCGCGCCCCCTCTTGCACGGCGCCGCGTCACGGCCGAATTTGAGGAAACCGGATGCCGCCCGGCGAGGTCCGTGGCGGGGCGGGCGTTATATAAGGATTTGGCGATACATGCGCGATCCGTTCGGCCGCAATATCACCTATCTCCGCGTATCGGTCACCGACCGCTGCGACTTTCGCTGCGTCTATTGCATGGCGGAGGATATGACCTTCCTGCCGAAGGCGGACATCCTCTCGCTCGAGGAGCTGGAGCGGCTGTGCGGCGCCTTCATCGCGCTCGGTGTCACCAAACTCCGCATCACCGGCGGCGAGCCGCTGGTCCGGCGCGATGTCATGCGCCTCATCGACGCGCTCGGCGCGCGGCTCGGCCACGGCCTCGAGGAGCTGACCCTCACCACCAACGCAAGCCAACTCGCCCGCTTCGCCGAGCCGCTCCGCGCCGCCGGGGTGCGGCGGATCAATGTCAGCCTCGATACGCTGAACGCCGCGACCTTCACCGCCATCACCCGCTGGGGCCGGATCGAGCGGACGCTGGATGGCATCTTTGCCGCCAAGGCCGCCGGTCTCGCGGTCAAGATCAACATGGTCGCGCTCAAGGGGGTAAACGAGGACGAAATCGATACCATGATCGCTTGGTGCGGCGAGCACGGCTTCGACCTCTGCCTGATTGAGACCATGCCGCTCGGCGAGATCGAGGGCGACCGCACGGCGCAATATCTGCCGCTGTCGCTGGTGCGGGCACGGCTTGCCCGGCGCTGGACGCTGACGCCGAGCGAGTATCGCACCGGCGGGCCGGCGCGTTATGAGACGATCGGCGAAACCGGCCGGCGGATCGGCTTCATCACGCCGCTGACACATAATTTCTGCGAATCCTGCAACCGCGTGCGCCTGACCTGCACCGGCACGCTGTTCATGTGTCTCGGCCAGGAGGATGCCGCCGATCTCCGCGCCGTCTTACGCCGCGAGACGGGCGATGACGCGCTTTTGGATGCGATCCAAGCGGCGATCGCGCGCAAGCCCAAGGGCCATGATTTCATTATCGACCGCGATCATCGCCGCCCGGCGCTCGCCCGCCATATGAGCATGACCGGCGGCTGAGCGGCTCAGATCACGGCAGTGATTCGGGGAAATCCGGCTCGCGGAGCTGCGGATTGTCGAAACGCGGGTTGCGCCAGGCGTGCAGCGCTTCGGCCAGCGCCGCGGCGAGGTCGCGTTTTTCCGCCTCCCCCAGCCGTGCCGCGATTTCATGCCGCCGCCGCCCGCCGACGAGCAAAAGCGCCGGCACCCGCCCCGGGCGTTCCTGCAACTCGGCGCGGAGCCAGGAGGGATCGAGCGCCATCTCGCGCCGCCCGCCTTTACGGTCGGTGTGGATCACGCGCAACCGACGCTCGGAGAGCAGCACCACCTCGCTCTCGCGCGCAACCCGGGCATGGGCGCGGATCAGGATGACGGCAAGGAGAATTTCGGCGCCGCTAAATCCCGCAACCGGCCACGCCCCGAGCAGAAAGAACAGCAACGCCGTCAGCCCGCTGGCGACGGCGACGGCGACGATCAGCCCGGCAAGACCGCGCCGCGACAGGCTGCGATGCGGCACGATCACCGCTTCGAACATCGGCGCGTCCGTGACCCTCTCACTCATCTCGCCGCTCCGAAACCACAAACTTCCTCAAGACATAGACATTCCGCCGCGCTTGTCATCCCGCTTTGCCAGCGCGACAAGCAGCGAATGCCGAAGATCACGCCCAAGCCGCCAAAATCCGCGCCCGCGCGCGCGATCAAACCGCTTTCCGCCGATGAGGTGCGGCACTTCATCGGCGCCATCGCCAGCGCCAATCCCAACCCGCGCACCGAACTCCAGTATCGTGATCCCTTCACCCTCCTGGTCGCCGTCGTGCTCTCGGCGCAGACGACGGACGCCGCCGTCAACCGCGCAACCCCTGCCCTATTCGCCGCCGCCCCCGATGCGCGCGCGATGGCGGCCCTTGGCGCGGACGAGATCGGCCGCTTCATCCGCTCGATCGGGCTGTGGCAGGCCAAGGCGCGCCACCTCGCCGAACTCGCGCGCCTCCTCGTCGAGCGCCATGGCGGGCAGGTGCCGGCCGATCGCGCCGCCCTCGAGGCGCTGCCCGGGGTTGGGCGCAAGACCGCCAATGTCGTCCTCAATGTCGCCTTCGGCCAACCGACGATGGCGGTCGACACCCATATTTTCCGGGTGAGCAACCGCACCGGCCTTGCCCCCGGCAAGACGCCGCGGGCGGTCGAGGACGCACTGCTCAAGCGCCTGCCGCCGGAGATGCTGGCCGACGCCCATCATTGGCTGATCCTGCACGGGCGCTATGTCTGCCGCGCCCGCAAGCCAGAATGCTGGCGCTGCGTCGCCGCCACCTGGTGCCATTTCTCTCCGAAAACGCCGGCGCCGGGTTAGTCAGCCACAAACGACCAAGCCTCTCATGGCAGGTTTGCTCGGCGCTTCAGGTCTCGCTCATCCTTGCGCTCGCCATTCGATCTCGTCATGCTCGGGCGGCGGAGATTTCGATCAGACAATTCCCATGTGCCCCGAGGCGCGACGCTGCCATGTCTGCTGACCACATCGCCCCATCCCCTTTCGCGGCCTATGCCGCCGATGTGCACGAGCAAGCGCCGCTGCGGGCGGCGATGACCGCGGCCCATCGCCGCGCCGAGGAGGACTGCCTCGGACCGCTCCTCGCAGCCGCAGCGCTCACGCCGACCCAGGACGCCGCAGCAAGCGCTCTCGCCCGGCGTCTCATCACGGCGCTCCGCGCCCATCGCCGCGGCGGCGGGGTGGAAGCGCTGGTGCAGGAGTTTTCGCTCTCCTCACAAGAGGGTGTTGCGCTGATGTGTCTCGCTGAGGCGCTACTGCGTATCCCAGACACGGCGACGCGTGACGCGCTGATCCGCGACAAGATTGGCGGCGGCGATTGGCGTGCACATCTCGGCCACTCACCCTCGCTTTTCGTCAACGCGGCGACCTGGGGCTTGGTGGTGAGCGGCCGGCTATCGGCCACCCACAGCGAGGCCGGCCTCGGCACCGCGCTGACCCGGCTGATCGCACGCGCGGGCGAGCCGGTGATCCGGCGCGGGGTCGATCTCGCCATGCGCATGATGGGTGAGCAGTTCGTCACCGGCCAGACCATCGCGCAGGCGCTGGCCAGGAGCCGCGCTCTGGAGGCCAAGGGCTTCCGCTATTCCTATGACATGCTCGGCGAGGCGGCGATCACAGCGGCGGATGCGGCGCGCTATCTCGACGCCTATGAGAACGCCATCCACGCCATTGGCCAGGCGGCGGCCGGCCGCGGACTCCTTGCGGGGCCGGGCATCTCGGTCAAGCTTTCGGCCTTGCACCCGCGATACATGCGCGCCCAGCGCGCGCGGGTGATGGCGGAATTGCTGCCGCGCTTGGCAGCGCTTGCCGCCCTCGCCCGCCGCTACGATATCGGGCTCAATATCGACGCGGAAGAGGCCGACCGTCTCGACCTTTCGCTCGATCTCTTGGAAGCGCTTTGCCATGACGCGCGGCTCAACGGCTGGGGCGGCGTCGGCTTCGTCATTCAGGCCTATCAGCGCCGCGCGCCGTTCGTGATCGATTTCGTGGTCGATCTCGCCCGCCGCACCGGGCGGCGCATGATGGTGCGCCTGGTCAAGGGGGCCTATTGGGACAGCGAAATCAAGCGGGCGCAGCAAGAGGGGCTGGAGGGCTTTCCGGTCTTTACGCGCAAAGTCCACACCGACGTCTCCTATCTCGCCTGTGCGCGTAAGCTGCTGGCCGCACCCGAGGCGGTGTTCCCGCAATTTGCGACGCACAACGCGCAAACCGTCGCCGCCATCTACACCATGGCGGATCCCGCGGCGTGGCGGCCCGGCCAATACGAGTTCCAGTGCCTGCATGGCATGGGCGAGCCGCTCTATGAGACAGTGGTCGACCCGCAGGGCCTCGCCCGGCCATGCCGCATCTATGCGCCGGTCGGCACCTATGAGACCCTGCTCGCCTATCTCGTGCGCCGCCTGTTGGAGAACGGCGCGAATTCTTCCTTCGTCAACCGCGTCAACGACCCCGCGGTGCCGGTCGAGACCTTGGTGCGCAACCCGGTCGAGGAAGCCCGCGCCCTCTCGCCGCTCGGCCGGCCGCATGACCGCATCGCAGCGCCACCCGACCTGTTTGGACCAGTGCGCCGCAACTCGGCGGGGCTCGACCTTACGAACGAGCAGCATCTCGCTGCGCTCGCGGTCGCATTGAAGGAGGGTGCGGCGCCGCTGCGCGCCGTGCCGCGCCTCGGCGCGTGCGCGGCCGCGGGCCCGGCGCGCGAGGTTCGTAATCCCGCCGATCGGCGGGATGTGGTGGGCGAGGTCGTGGAGGCGACAGAGGCGGTCATTGCCGCGGCGCTGGCCGAAGCCGAGGCCGCCGCCAGCCCCTGGGCCGCAACGCCCCCCCGCGAGCGCGCCGCGATTCTCGACCGCGCCGCTGATCTCATGGAAGCGCGCATGGGCGCGCTGATGGCGCCGATTGTGCGCGAAGCCGGCAAATCCCTGCCCAACGCGATCGGCGAGGTGCGCGAGGCCGTGGATTTTCTGCGCTACTACGCCGCAGGCGCCCGCGACCTCGGCGCCGCGCACCGCCCCCTCGGCCCGGTTGCCTGCATCTCGCCGTGGAATTTTCCGCTCGCCATCTTCACCGGCCAAGTGGCGGCCGCGCTCGCGGCGGGCAACCCGGTGCTGGCCAAACCGGCGGAGGAGGCGCCGCTGATCGCCTCCCTTGCCGTCGGGCTGCTGCACGCGGCCGGGGTGCCGCGCGACGTCCTCCACTACCTCCCGGGTGACGGCGCGGTCGGCGCGCGGCTGGTCGCCGATCCGCGCACGCAGGGCGTGATGTTCACCGGCTCGACCGAAGTGGCACGGCGCATCCAGCGCGACCTCGCCGGCCGGCTGGGCAGCCATGGCGAGCCCATTCCGCTGATCGCCGAAACCGGGGGGCAGAACGCCTTGGTCGTCGACAGCTCCGCCCTCGCCGAGCAGGTGGTAATGGACGTGCTCGCCTCGGCTTTCGATAGCGCTGGCCAGCGCTGTTCGGCGCTCCGCGTTCTTTGCCTGCAGGAGGACATCGCCGACCGCGTCCTTTCCATGCTCAAGGGGGCGCTCGCGGAATTGTCGGTCGGGAATCCCGATCGTCTCGCGACCGATATTGGCCCGGTGATTTCCGAGCAAGCGCGCGATGGCATTCTGCGGCACATCATGGCAATGCGCGACGCCGGCCGGCCGGTGCATTCCTTACCGCTGCCCGATATGTGCTCTCATGGCACCTTCGTTCCCCCGACGATCATCGAGATCACCGGCATGGCGCAGCTCACGCGCGAGGTCTTCGGGCCGGTGCTCCATGTCCTGCGCTTCCGGCGCGATGCGATCGACGCCTTGATGCGCGACATCAACGCCACCGGCTACGCCCTCACGTTCGGCGTCCACTCACGCCTCGACGAGGTGGTGACGCGGCTTTCTGCGCAGGCGAAGGCGGGCAATATCTACGTCAACCGCAACCTGATCGGCGCGGTTGTCGGCGTGCAACCGTTTGGCGGCCACGGCCTCTCCGGCACCGGGCCGAAGGCGGGCGGGCCGCTTTATCTGCGCCGTCTTCTCTCCGCCTGCGCGCTTGAGACGGGGCTCCCGGCCACTTCGCCGGCGCCCGCCGTCACCGCGCTGATCGACTGGCTCCGCGCCCAGGGGCGAGAGGCAGCGGCGGCGTTGTGTTTGGCGCAAGCGCGTCCGGCGCGTTTCGGTTTGCAGATCGACCTTCCTGGCCCGGTCGGGGAGCAGAACCGTTATCGCCTCGATCCGCGTGGCAGCGTGTTTTGCGACGCCGACGAGCCGGACGGCGCCTTGCGCCAGCTCGCGGCCTGCCTCGCCACCGGCAATCGGGCGCGGGTCAAGCGCCCGGAGCTGTTGCCCCCGGGCCTGCCCGCGTCGATCGTCGCCGAGATCGCGCCCGCCGGCGAGGACGCGATCGCAGACTGCGACGCGCTGCTGTTTGAGGGCTCGCAAGACACCCTCCGGCGCCTCGCGCGAGCGGTTGCGGAGACGGAGGGGCCCATCCGCCCGATCATCGTGCCGCGCGACGGGCTCTATCCCCTCGATATGTTGGTGAGCGAACGCGCGATCAGCATCAACACCGCCGCTGCCGGCGGCAATGCGAGCCTGATGAGCCTGTAGACCGCCGGCAGCGACCAGCCCTCGCCTTGCGCCGCGGCGGCGATTGCGCAAAAAAAATGGCGGCCGGAAAGGCCGCCAAGTTTAGGGAGGAAACGTCCAAGAAAGCGTGAGGCCAAGCCTCGCGCAGGTCGAGATATAACGCCGCCAGGCCTGGCTTCAAATGAAATTTGTGCAATGCAACAAAATACCACTCGACGTGTTGCGTTTTTGCCACACTCGCGTCCCGTCACGGCGGTGACGTTGATGACGCGCCGAGCGCCCTTGCCGCCGTCAGCACGCGGTCGATGAAATCTGCGGTGCTGCCGAGATAATTCGCGGGATCGGTCAATTTTTCGAGCGCCGCGGCATCGAGCCGCGCGGCGATTTCGGGGAAAGCGGCGAGCGCCTTGGCGAGCGGGATTTTTTCCTCCCGCGCGCGATCGCAGGCGGCTTGCACGGCGTGATGGGCGGCTTCCCGCCCAAGCAGCGGCGCGAGCCCCATCATCACCGCCTCCGCGACGATCAGCCCGCCGGTGGCGTCGAGATTCTGGCGCATACGTGCGGGATCGACCACCATGCCTTCCGCGATGAAGAGCGCATGGCGAACGGCGCCGTGGGTGAGAACGAAAGCCTGCGGCAGCGCCAAAGGCTCGGCCTGCCAGGGGCCGGTCGCGCGCTCGAAATCCTGCGCCATCGCGCCCTGCATCAGCGGCACCAGCGCCTGCACCGCGCGCATCGCGGCGAGCACATATTCGGCGGCGATCGGGTTGCGCTTTTGCGGCATGGTGGAAGACGAGCCACGCCCCGGCGCATGCGGCTCGGCGACCTCGGCGAGTTCGGTTTGCGCGAGCAGGATGATATCGGTTGCGAATTTGCCGAGGCTGCCGCAGAGAAGGCCGAGGAACGACACCGCCTCGGCCAAGCCCTCGCGACGTACATGCCAAGGAAGCGGCGGCACGCCGAGCGCCAGCTCCTCGGCCAGGCCCGCCATCACCGCGAGCCCCTCACCGCCGAGCGAGGCCAGCGTTCCCGCCGCGCCACCGAGTTCCACCAACTCGACACGCGGGCGGAGCTGGTCCAGCCGTTCGACATGGGCGATGAGCGGCGCGAGCCAGACCGCGCATTTGAGCCCGAACGTGATCGGCAGCGCGTGTTGCAAATGGGTGCGCCCGGCCATCACCGTCGCGCGATGCGCTTGCGCCTGCTCGGCAAGGGCGGCGATCAGGTGAAGCAGATCGGACCGCAGCAGGGCTAGGCCCGCCTTGACCTGAAGGGCGACGGCGGTATCGAGAATGTCCTGCGTCGTCGCCCCCCAATGCGTCCAGCGCCCGGCCTCGGCGCCGGCAGCGCGCGAGAGGGCTGCAACCAGCCCAACCACGGGATAGCCGACATTGCGCGTGCTCGCCGGCAGGCCCGAGAGGTCGAGCGCTTCGACGCGAGCGACGCGGGTGATCGCTGCCGCCGCCGCTTCCGGGATCAGCCCGAGCCGGGCTTCGACGCGGGCCAGCGCCGCCTCGGCATCGAGCATGCGCTGGAGTAGTGCGTGCTCATCAAACACCGCCCGCATCGTCTCGGCGCCATAAAGCGTGCCGAAAATCGGGCTGTCGGCGGGGTTCACCGCCATGGCGACGGGGCCTGTGGCACCACCCAACAGACAAAAGTTTTTTGGTTCTTTTTTTCAAAAAAGAACATTTTTTCCCCTAAAGCTCGAGAAACACCGTCTCGCCGGGACCTTGGAGGCGGATGTCGAGATGCCAATGCGCAGCCGCGATCTCGTGCGCGAGCAAGGTTTCGCGGCGCGCGGGATCGGTGATGGCGGTGAGCAGCGGGTCGCTCTCGTTGCGCGGATCGCCGGCGAAATAGAGGCGCGAGAATAGCGGCTTGAGCACGCCGCGGGCATGCAGCGCGAGCGCCAGATGCGGCGCCTGCCAGGCGTTGCCGCGGCCGCGGACGGGGCCGGGTTTGAGGGTGCGGAACTGAAACCGCCCGTCTTCATCGCAGCGCGCGCGGCCAAAGCCGGGGAAGGTTGCATCCGCCGGCGGGTCGGCCTGCCAGATCTCGATGGCGGCGTCGGCCACCGGCACGCCGTCGCCGTCGACGACGCGCCCGGTCACGGTGATCACCGCGCCGCCCGCGCCAAAGCGGGTGAGATCGGCCCATTCCGGATGTTCGATCAGATGCCAGTAAGGGCCGATGGTCTGGTTCGCGGTCGCCGCCGGCATCAGGCAGTCTCCATCGGGGTCGCGCCGCGCCCGCGCAGCACGATGTCGAAACGATAACCGAGCGCCCGCTCCGGCTCGGTCAACGCGATGTCAAAGCGCGCGATCAGCCGTTCGCGCGCGCAACGATCGGCGACCGCGTGAAAGATCGGATCGAGGTCGAGCAGCGGGTCGCCGGGGAAATACATCTGGGTGATCAGGCGCTGGGCGAAGCCGCTGCCAAAGAGCGAGAAATGGATATGGTTCGGCCGCCAGGCATTGGGGTGGTTGCGCCAGGGATAGGCGCCGGGCTTGATGGTGACGAAGCGATAGCGCCCCTCCGCGTCGGTAAAAACCCGCCCCTCGCCGTGGAAATTGGGATCGAGCGGCGCGTCGTGCTGATCGCCTTGATGGTCGTAGCGGCCGGCGGCGTTGGCCTGCCAGATTTCGACCATGGTGTTGGGCACCGGCCGCCCATCTTCATCCGTAACCCTTCCTTCGACGATGATCCGCTCGCCGAGTGCGGGCTTGCCCGCAATCGTCGAAAGATCGGCGAGCGCGGGGAAGTGGCTGGGCGAGAAGCGCGGACCGGTGGCCTCGGTCAGTGTCGTCGGGACGGCGAGGAGGGGCGCTTTCGGGTGACGTTTGGTGGTGCTGGCGTAAGCTCGCGTGTCATAGGCGGGCTGGGCGCCGGCACCAGCCGGGCGGAAGGGCGCGGGGTCACTCATGGATTTTGCTCCATTTCCTTGAAAACCGCTTTCGCCTCGCGGATCGCGGCATTGGCCGCCGGCACGCCGGCATAGACGGCGACATGCAGCATCGCTTGCGCGATCTCCTCGGCATTCGCGCCGGTGTTGCGCGTCGCGCGGAGATGGAGGCGGAATTCCTCGTGCTGGCCGAGGGCGGCGAGGAGGGCGAGGGTGATCAGGCTGCGGGTGCGCCGGTCGAGATCGCCGCGCGCCCAGACCCCGCCCCAGGCGCTCCTGGTGATGAATTCCTGAAAGCCGCGGTCGAACTCGGTTGCCGCCGCCAACGCGCGCGTGACATGCGCCTCGCCAAGCACCTCGCGGCGAACGCGGAGCCCGGCTTCATACGTGTCGCTTTCGGTATTGGCGAGGAGAAAGGCGGCGATTTCGGCGCTGACCGCGCGTGGGTGCTCGATCGTCGGGATATGCGCGGCATCGGGGATGATGGCGAGCGAGGCGCCGAGCGCCGCTTGCAGCGCCTCGGCGCTGGCGAGCGGGGTCGCCTCGTCCTGCGCGCCGACGATGACATGGGCGGGAAGTTTGAGCTTCGGGGTGATCGCGGTGAAATCCGCGGTCGCGATCGCTTCGGCGGCGCCGGCATAGCCTTCGGGATCGGTGCGGAGCAGCATTTGGCGAAGGCCGAGCGCTGCCGGCTGATCGCGAAAACCCGGCGTCACCCAACGCGCCATCACCGCCTCGGCGATCGCCGCCATGCCGCCCTCGCGCACCAGCCGCGCCCGTTCGTGCCAGTTCGCGGGTGGCGGGATAGCCATGGCGGTGTCGCAGAGAATGAGGGTTTTGACCCGCCGCGGCGCGATCTCGGCCATGGCTTGGGCGATCAGACCACCGATCGAGAGCCCGGCGACATGGGCGTTCGCGACCGATAGCGCATCGAGCAGGCCGAGCACGTCACGCGCGAGGGTTGCCATGTGATAGGGGCCTTGCGAGACCGTGGTCAGGCCGTGGCCGCGTAAATCCGGCCGAATAACGCGAAACCGGCGCGCCAGCGCGTCCACCTGCGCATCCCAGACATGGAGCGAGGTGCCGAGCGAGTGGAGAAGAACCAGCGCCGGCGCCCCGGCCGGACCCGAAACCTGGACATGCGTCACAAGATCGCCAACCCGAACGAACATCGTGCTTTCCTCCCTCACCTCACCATCGCATCACGCCAGCACGCATGCAATCGGGGCGCGCGGATGGCAGCGCCAGCCTTGGTTCAGCCCCGCAATCGCGCGCCGGTCGCGGCGGTGACGGCGGTGACGATGCGCGCTGCCATCGCCTCGATCTCGGCATCCGTCAGCGCCCGCTCGCGCGGCTGCCACACCACTTCGATCGCGAGCGACGTCTCGCCCGCCGCCAGCCCCTCGCCGGTATAGACGTCAAACAGCGAGACCCCGGCGATGAGGTCTCGCTCCGCCGCGCGCGCGGCGCGCAAAACCATGTCCGCCGGCACGTCATCGCGGACGACGAAGGCGAAATCGCGACGCACCGGCTGCAGCGGCGAAAGCGCGGGTGGCACGCGCCGGCGGCGCTTGGCGGTGGGGATGGCATCGAGAAAAATCTCGAACGCCACCGCCGCGCCGGCAATATCGAGGGCGGCGGTAACGTTGGGGTGGAGTTCGCCGAAGAACGCGAGCACCGCGCGCGGGCCGAGGCGGAGTGTCGCGGCACGGCCGGGATGGTAATGCGCCGGCGCTTCGGCGACGGTCGAGAGAGAGTCCGGCGCGACACCGAGCGCCGCCAGCACCGCGAGCGCGTCGGCCTTGGCATCGAACGCATCGAAGGCGCGCGCCGGCACCGCCCAATGGCGAGGCGGGGCGCCGGCGCGAAGCCCGGCGGCGATCTCGCGCGCGCCATCGGCGGCGAAGCCGGGGCCGATTTCGAAGATCGCGACGTGCTCGGCGCCACGCGCAAGATTGCGGGCAGCCGCGTGGGCGAGCACAGCGAGCGGGGTCGGGCGCAACTGGTCGAGGTCGGCGGCGATGGGATTGAGAAGGCGCAGCCGCTCCGGTGTCTCGCCGAACCGCGCGGCATCGCGCCCGGCCATGAAGGCGAAACTCACGCACTCTGCGAGGCCGCGCGCGGCCAGCACCCGCCGCGCGAGTGCTGCGCGCGCACCAGCGGGGCTGAGGCTCGCCCGCGGGAGCGGGGCTAGCCGCGGCAGCGAGACCGCCGGCACCGCGTCCAGCCCGCCGAGCCGCAACACCTCCTCGATCAGATCGGCCTCGGGGGCGATCGCGGCGACACTGTCGGCAAGGCTTGCGGCGCGATTGGCGGCGATTCCGGGCGCGAGATCGAGGGTGCCAGGTGCGGCGATGTCGTTGCGCCAGGCGGGTACGGCGAACACCGCGCGCTCCGCGTCACGCGCCACAAGCGCGAAGCCGAGCCCTTCGAGCCGCGCGATCGCGGTCTCGGGCGCGATCTCCACCCCGCCGAGCTCACGCAGCCGGGCAAACCGCAGCGCCGCTTGCCGCTGCCAGCGCGGCTCGGCGCCGGCGGAGACGACCTCGCTCGCCTCGCCACCGCAGAGATCGAGGATCATCCGGCTCGCCGCCGCGACCGCATCAGGCAGCAAAGCCGGGTCGATGCCGCGTTCGAAGCGGCTGCGCGCATCGGAAAGAATTTGATGCCGCCGCCCGCTCTGGCCGATCCGCACCGGATCGAACAGCGCGCATTCGAGGAAAACCTCGCTGGTCTCGTCGTCACAGCCGCTCTCGACCCCGCCCATGATGCCGGCGAGCGAGCGCACACCGGCGGCATCGGCGATCACGCAATCCTCCCGCTCGAGTCGATATTCGCGGTTATTGAGCGCGCGCAGCGTCTCGCCGGCGCCGCGGCGCATCACCATCTCATGGCCGCGGATTTTTTTGATATCGAAGACATGCAGCGGCCGGCCGAGATCGAAGGTGAAGAAATTGGTGATATCGACAAGGGCGTTGATCGGGCGGAGACCAATTGCGCGCAGGCGCGCGGCCAACCAATCCGGGCTCGGGCCATTACGCACGCCGCGAAAGCTCCGCCCGAGAACGTAGGGACAAGCCTCCGGCCAGTCGATCCGCCACGCAAGCGGGCTTTTGAAAGCGGCTGCAACCTGCGGCGCCGACCAGGGCTTGAGCCGCCCCAATCCGGCGGCGGCGAGGTCGCGGGCGATGCCGCGCACGGCCAGCGCGTCACCACGATTGGGGGTGACAGCGATCTCGATCACCGGATCGTCGAGCCCCGCCCAGCCGGCATAGCTCGCCCCGACCGGCGCGGTTTCGGGCAGCTCGACGATGCCGGCATGATCCTCGCCAAGCCCAAGCTCGCGGAGTGAAAGCAGCATCCCGGCGCTTTCAACACCGCGGATCTTGCCGGTTTTCAGCGTGATCCCGGTGCCCGGAATGACGCTGCCGGGCGGCGCGAAGACGGTTTTCATCCCCGCCCGGGCGTTTGGCGCACCGCAAACCACCGAAACCGGCGCGCCCATTCCGGTCTCGACCCGGCACGCGCGCAGGCGATCGGCGTCCGGATGCGGCACCGCCTCGATCACCTGCGCGATGCGGAACGGCGCCAGCGCCGTGGCGCGGTCATCGACGCTTTCGACCTCGAGCCCGATCGCGGACAGCGTCTCAGTGAGGCGGGCAAGCGGCGCCTCGGTCTCGAGATGATCGCGGAGCCAGGAGAGGGTGAATTTCATCGCTCAAACCCCCTCATGCAGCATCGCCGGGGCGAACGGGCTGAAGCCGTAATGGCGGAGCCAGCGGAGATCGCTCTCGAAAAACGGGCGGAGATCGGAAATGCCGTGTTTCAGCATGGTGATGCGCTCGATTCCCATGCCGAAAGCGAAGCCTTGCCACTCGCGCGGGTCGATCCCGGCATTGGCGAGGACTTTCGCGTGCACCATGCCACTGCCCAGAATCTCTAGCCAATCCCCTCCCCGGCCGAGTTCGCCAGTGCGGCGATTCCAGCCGATATCGACCTCCATCGAGGGTTCGGTGAACGGGAAATAGCTCGCGCGAAAGCGCACCGGGAGATCGGGGAGGCCGAAAAAGGCGCGAAGAAAGTCGCTGAGGCAGCCCTTGAGATGGCCAAGGGTGATGGCGCGGTCGATGACCAGCCCCTCGCATTGGTGAAACATCGGGCTATGGGTCGCGTCATGGTCGGCGCGGTAGGTGCGGCCCATGGCGATGATGTGGATCGGCGGCGGCGCGCTGAGCATGGTGCGCACCTGCACCGGCGAGGTATGGGTGCGGAGCACCGGTGGCGGGGCCTCCGCCGTCTCGGGCGGAAGGTAAAACGTGTCGTGATCGGCGCGGGCGGGATGGTGCGGCGGGATGTTGAGGGCGCCGAAATTATGCCAATCGGTCTCGATGTCCGGCCCTTCTGCAACGGTAAAGCCCATCGCCCCGAAAAGGGCTGCGATTTCATCCATGCTGCGGCTGATCGGGTGGATGACACCGCTCTCCGAAGGGCGCGCCGGCAGCGTGACATCGATCCGCTCGCCGGCAAGCCGCGCCGCCAGCGCCGCGCCCTCGAGCGCCACCCGCCGCGCCGCCAGCGCCGCTGCCAGCGCCTCTTTCACGGCATTCAGGCGCGCGCCCTCCTCACGCCGCGCCTCTGCCGGCAACCCCCCGAGCGCTTTGAGCCGCGCCGTCAGCCGCCCAGCCTTGCCGAGCAGCGCAACCCGCACCGCCTCCAGGGCGCGGAGATCGGGGGCGGCGGCAATAGAGTGTTCCGCTTCATGCTGCAGGGCGGCGAGATCATCGGTCATGCGCGAGGGCCATCCTTGAGAGACTGAAACAGGCAGCCTTTTGGCGCCCAGCGCGCCGTTGATCAATCGTCTGGGTAGGGACGGGTTAAGCAAGGCCAGGGCTCCGCCCTGGACCCGCCGGCGACAGCGTCCCCAGACCCGCGTTTTCAGAGTTTCCCTAACCCCGGCCGACGATCTCGCGGCGCAAGCGATCGAGCGCGGTGAGCACGGCGGCGCAATCGAAATCTCGCGCCCGTGCGAGGCCCGCGCGCGCAAGGGTCGCGCGGCGTTCAGGGTCGCCGGCGAGCGCGATAATCGCCTGCGCCATGCCGGCGACGTCATCGGGGTCGATATAAAGAGCGGCACCGCCGGCGAGATCGGGCAGCGCGCCGCGCCGCGTCGTCATCAACGCCGCGCCGCTCGCCATCGCCTCGATCGCGGTCAGGCCGAACGGTTCATCCCAACGGCTCGGCACCGCAACGATCGCCGCCCGCGCCATCGCCGCCAGCACCTGATCATGGGTGCGATAGCCGTGCATCGTGATCCCGGCTTGCGCCGCCCGCTCGCGGATGCCGCGCAGAAATGGCGTCTCGGGGCTTGCCGCCCCAAACCGATCGGCGCCGATGATGCTCGCCCGCCAGCCCGCAAGCCGCGGCAAGGCGTCAGCGCAGGCGGCGACGAACCCGTCCACCCCTTTATCCGCGACCACCCGGCCGACATAAAGGATTTCCGGCTCGCGCGCCGTGGCCGGCAGCGGCGGCGGCAAAGCCGCGAAGTCAAGGCAGTTCGGCACCACGGAGACCCGCGCCGCCGCGTCCGGCGAAAGCCCGTCGAGAAACCGCCGGCGCAGAAAGTCAGAGGCGACGATCACCCCGCCGAGCACGCGGAGCAGCCCCTCCCGCGCCGCCGGCGTGTGGCTTGCGCGCATCGCTTGAGGATCGTTCTGCAGGCAAAGAAGCACCGGGGCTGCGCCGCGGCCGGCGAGAAAACGGGCGATATCGGGGCGGTTATGGACCGCGATCAGCGCCGGCGAGAGCGCCCGCGCCGCCCGCTGCACCCCGATCGCATACCGCATCGCGCGGCGCAGCGGGCGAAACGCCGGCCGCACCGGCTGAAACGCAACGCCCGGGAAGGCCGGCGCGGGCGGCGCCGGCCCGAGCACCAAGGGCGCGAACGCCTCGCTGCGGGCAAATAGCCGCGCCACCATCAGCGCGATGGCGCCGGCGGCGGCGGGCGAAAAAGCCTCGCTCGGCGGCAGAACCTCGATGATCCGCGGCGCTGTCATGCGCCGAGACTAAAGCGGCGGCGCCGGGCACGCCAGCGACCGTCCCGGCGGCATCCCCCGGCCACGCGGCCGGGGGAGCGGAGGTTGGGTCTCAGCCGAACAGCTTGGCCGCGATCCCCGCGACATGGGCGCCCTGGAAGCGGGCGATTTTCAGCTCGTTCGCGGAGGGCTGACGCGAGCCGTCGCCGGCGGCGATGGTGGTCGCGCCATAGGGCGTGCCGCCGCTCATCTCGCTCAGGATGGTGAGCCCGGGCTCGGAATAGGGCACGCCGACGATGATCATGCCATGATGGAGAAGCGTCGTGTGAAACGAGGTGATGGTGGTTTCCTGGCCGCCATGCTGGGAGGCGGTGGAGGCGAAAACACTGCCGATCTTGCCGATCAGCTTGCCCTGCGCCCAGAGCCCACCGGTCTGGTCGAGGAAATTGCGCATCTGCGCCGCCATGTTGCCAAACCGCGTCGGGGTGCCGAAAATCACCGCGTCATAGTCGGCGAGTTCGTCGGGTGTCGCGACCGGCGCCGCCTGGTCGAGCTTGACATGCGCCTTCTCGGCGACCTCGCGCGGCATCAGTTCCGGCACCCGCTTGATGGTGACGGCGCTACCCGCGACCGAGCGCGCGCCTTCGGCGACCGCCTCGGCCATCTTTTCGATATGGCCATAGGTCGAGTAATAAAGAACCAGGATTTTTGCCATGTATCAATTCCTTCGTAACCGGAGGGAGGGGTTAGGGGTCTCACGGGATAAGCTTCGCTACCGTAAGATAACGCAGGTTTTTATCTCGAAATCGCGCCCCCGTCGAGAGGCCATGGGGAAATCACCGGAGTCAAAAATGAACATGCCAAAGACACCCCGGCGCGCCGGCGCCATCGCCGGGTTTTTACTCACGTGGCTTGCCGCCTGCGCCGCGACCGCGCCGGTGGCGACGCCGCCCTTCCCGCCGGTGCCGCCGCCACGCCAGGAAACCATGCCCAAGCCGCCAGTCTCGGAACAGGCGCTGCTCTGGCAGCCCGGCCATTGGGACTGGAACGGCCACGGCTATGACTGGATCGCAGGAAAATGGGTGCCGCGCGACGGCCACAGCGCGATGTGGATGGAGGGCTACTGGAAACGCGAACTGGGCGCCTGGGTCTGGGTTCCTGGGCATTGGACCTGAGGACGGGGGACGTCAGGCGATGCGCGTCGGGAATTTTCCGTCTGAACGCGAAACCCGGACCTTGTCAGCGCGCCGCTTGCGCCGCGGAAAAAGTTCGCTTAGGGTGTCGTACGCGCATTGAACGAACATGACGTCGCGGGAAGCGACTCCAGGGAGGAATGATGAGATACAAATCGTTGCTGGCAGCCGCGCTTCTCGCGGGCACTGCTTTATTCGCGCCGCTCGTGGCCGCGGCTGACGACGTCGCGCTGCTGCCGAATGGGCTGATGGCGCCCTCCTCCCCGGACATGGTGCCGGCGGGCAAGTTCAAGAAGGCGCCGCCGTGGGTGATCGGCATGTCGTGGCCGGGCGTCGGCAACACTTGGATCGTGCAGACGATTGGCGAGATCAAATACGCCGCCAGCCACGATCCCGACATCAAGGAGTTTCGCTTCTCGGAGGCGAACTGGCAGCCGGCCAAGCAGGTTGCCGACATCGAGGATCTGATGGCGCATAAGGTCGATGCGCTCATCATCGTGCCGATCTCGCCGGATCTGGTGAAGGCGCAAGTGAAGGCGGCGACGGCTGCCGGCATTCCCGTCATCTTGTCCGTAACGGCCGGAACGCCCGCGCCCGATGCAACCGTCGCCGTGCAAGGCGGCGGCGAGGCGTTCGGAAAGACCGGCGGCGAGTTTCTCAGGAAGACGCTGAACGGCAAGGGGGTGATCTGGGTGTTCCGCGGCGTCGCCGGGGTGGGTGAGGAGACGGCGCGCTACAACGGCCTGCGCGAGGCCCTCAAGGGCAGCGACATCAAGATCGGCGCCGAGGTCTATGGCGATTGGAACTACGCCAAGGCCAAGGGCTTGTGCGAAAACCTCGTCGCGTCCGGCCAGCCGGTCGATGGCATCTGGTTTTCCGGCGCCGACATGACGCGCGCCTGTTTTGACGTGTTCAAGGAAATCGGCAAGCCGCTGGTGCCGATGACCGGCGAGGCCAATAACGGCTTCCTGCGCGCCTGGAAGAACGCAGGCGCCGACAGCGTCGGGCCGATCTTCACGCCTGGCCTCGGGGTCGCGACGCTGCACGCTGCCGTGGCACTGCTCAAGGGCGAGGCGCTCCACAAGACCTATCTCTCCGATCCGGCGCCGATCACAGAGGCCAATTTCGACAAATATTACCGGCCTGATCTCAACGACGCCTATTGGTTCCCCTCGACGCTGCCCGAGGACGTGATCATGAAAGAATTCAAGCGCTGATAGGAACCTCCCGAAGGCGCTGAACCCGTGACCTCGTCGCGAGCCGATGATTGCGAAATCGAGTTTCGCAATGTCTCAAAGCGCTTCGGCCCGATCCGGGCGCTGACGGATGTATCCTTCGTTGCGAGACGGGGCAGCGTGCATGCGGTGACGGGCGAGAACGGCGCCGGCAAGTCGACTTTGATCAAGATCCTCGCCGGCGTCCATTCGCCTGACGCCGGCGAGATCCTTCGCGACGGTCAGCCGATCCGCTTCCAAGGCTCGGCCGACGCGCGCGCCAAAGGTGTGGCGACCGTTTTTCAGGAGCTGACGCTTCTGCCCAATCTGACGGTCGCCGAGAATCTGTTCCTCGGCCGCGAGCCACGACGCGCCGGTTTCATCGATCGCGGCGAAATGCGCCGACGCGCGCGCGCAATTCTCGAGCGCGTCGGCGTCGATCTCGACGTCAACGACATGTGCGGCGATCTCACAATCTCCGAGCAGCATCTGATAGAGATCGCCAAAGGCGCGGCAGCGCCCTCGCGCGTCGTCATCTATGACGAGCCGAGCGCAGCACTCGACGCGCCGGGCGTGGAAAAGCTGGTGCGTCTGATCGAGGCACAAAAGGCGGCGGGCAAGCTGGTCTTCTATATCAGCCACCGCCTCGATGAAATTTTTCGGCTCTGCGACATGACGACCGTCCTCAAGGACGGCCAGCACGTGGCGACAAGGCCCACAAGCGAGCTGACGCGCGAGAGCCTGGTTTCGCTGATGGTGGGGCGCGAACTCGGGCAACTCTATCCGACGCGAAGCAAACGCGCGGGCACGCCGGCGCTCACCGTCACCGATCTCGCGCTCGAGGCGCAAGCGGCGCGGGTCAGTTTCGAGGTCAAGCGCGGCGAAATCCTCGGTCTCGCCGGGCTCGAGGGGCAGGGGCAGCGCGAGATTGTGCGCGCGCTCGTCGGCCTCGTCTCGCATGCCGCGGGCGAGGTGCGCAAACACGACGCGGCGGGCGAGACGAAGATCGGCGAGGCCATCGTCGCCTCGGTGCGGGCGGGGGTTGGCTTCGTGCCGGAGGATCGCAAGTCAGAGGGGCTCTATCTGCCGCTCTCCATCGAACAGAATATCGGCCTTGGCATGCTGCGCCGCGCCTCCCTATCGGCGCGGGCGAGGATCGACAAGGCGCGTGTGAGAGCGCTGATGCGCGAGATGAAGGTGCGGGCGCGCGATGCGAGGCAGCCGGTCGGCGCGTTGTCGGGCGGCAATCAGCAGAAGGTGATGATCGGGCGCTGGCTCGCCGCCGAAGCTGACGTGCTGATCGTCGAGGAGCCGACCCGCGGCGTCGATGTCGGCGCCAAGGCCGAGATCTACCGTCTGCTGCGCGAATTTGCCGATAGCGGCGGCGCCGTCGTCATCACATCGAGCGAGCTGACCGAGCATATCGGCCTCTGCGACCGCATCCTGGTGGTGCGTGACCGGGCGATCGTCGCCGAACTCGACGGCGCGAGTGCCACGGAGGAAATCGTCATGCGGCATGCGCTGATGAGCGCCGCGGCGAACGCGGCGCCATCATGATCGGCCGCAGCGCCCGCCGCTTCGGCCGCTCCGGGCTCGGCTATGTCGCAATCGGCCTGCCGCTCGCGATTTTCGCGTTGCTCGCGGCGTTCGCGCCGGAGTTCCTGTCGCTGCAGAACATCGTCGACGTCAACAATCAGATCACTGCGCTGATGCTCGTCGCACTCGGGCAGTTGCTCGTCGCGCTGATCGGCGGCATCGACATATCGGTCGGTTCCGTGGTCAGCCTGACGAGCGTCGTGATCGTCTCCGTCACCCCCACGTTCGCCGTGCCGGCCGCGCTCACGCTCGGCGTCGTGATTGGTCTGGCGAATGGGCTCGGCGTCGGCTTCGGCGTACACCCGCTCATCATGACGCTGGCGTCGATGACGTTTCTTCAGGGGTTGGCGCTGCTGTGGCTCGCGGGCTCCGGCGGAACCGTTCCCGCCCCGCTGGTTTTCGCGGCCAAGGCATCGCTGTTCGGGCTTCCCGCCGCGTTCCTCTGGTGCATCGCGGCGATCGCCATCACCTCCGTGCTGCTCTATTTCACCCGTTTCGGCTTGCGCCTATTTGCGATCGGCGGCAATGCCGAGAGCGCCGAGCTCAGCGGTGTGCGGGCCTTCTGGCCGCGGCTTGCCTGCTATGTGCTGTGCTCGCTGGCAGGCGTCGTCGCCGGGATTTATCTCACCGGCCGCATCGTCTCGGGTGACCCGACGATGGGCCAACCGTTCAGCCTCGATTCGGTAACAGCGATTGCGCTCGGCGGCGTCCAGCTCGCGGGCGGTGTCGGCAGCGTCGCCGGCGCGGTGCTGGGCACGATCACGCTCGGGCTCATCACCAATGGCATGAACCTGCTCGGCGTCTCGCCGTTCTTCAGCGCGGCCTTGACGGGCGTGCTGTTGCTCGCGGCGATCAGCCTGCAACGTCGCAAGGTGATCGGCATATGAGCGGCATCGCCATGGACGGGGCGCGCCCGGGATGGGCGCAGAGAGTGACCGATACGCTGCTCTCGCTGCCGATCGCCTATTACGGCACGGCCGCCCTGCTTTTGTTCGCAGCAGTGGCGCGGCCGACCCTGTTGCGGCCGTTCCTCCTGCTGCTGATCTTGCGTCAGGCGGCGCCGCTCGGCGTCGCGGTGATCGGGCAATCGCTCTGCATCCGGCTGCTGTCGCTCGACCTTTCCTTCGGTGGCGTCGCCCTCGTCGTTAGCTACATTCTGACCAGCGGTTTCTTCCCGTTCCCCGAACCCGTTCTCATCACCCTTTGCCTGCTGTTCGGCTTTGCCATTGGCGCGATCAACGCCTTCTTCATCACCCGCTTGCGTGCCTCCTCGGTGATCGTGACACTGGCGATGGTGCTTATTCTGAGCGGCGTCGTCACCGCCTTCAGCCAGTTGCGCGCCCCGGGCGATTCGCCGGCGATGCTGCGCTATATCGGCCAGACGCGGCTTGGCATATTGCCGATCACCGTCATCATTTGGGTCGCGGCGCTGATCCCGATGGCGGCGTTTCTGCGCCTTTCGGTATTCGGGCGCTATGTCGATGCCATCGGCGCCAATCCGCGCGCGGCGTTGACCTCCGGCGTGCCCTATGTGCGCGCAATCTATGTCGCGCACATCTTTTCCAGCCTTTTCGCGGTGCTCAGCGCTTTTCTGCTGGTCGGCTTCGTCGGCTTCGGCAGTCTCAGCATCGGCGCCGATCTCGCGCTCAATTCGCTGGCGGCGGTCATTCTCGGCGGCGTCGGTTTCGGCTCCGGCAAGGGCGGCGTGCTCGGGCCGGCGGTCGCCGCCTTCATGCTGATGTTCACCTTCAACCTATTGACAAGCATCGGGCTCGGCGAGCCGGGCAAGCAGATGGCGCAGGGCGCCGTCGTCGCGCTGGCCGCCATCGCCTATGCCGCGCGCGGGCAAGAGCGCACCCACTGAGGAGAAAAGACAATGGTTGACATTATGCCAGGCGCGGAGCCGTTCGCGTTCGAAGGCAACGACGTCGGCGTGCTGGTCGTGCACGGCTTCACCGGCTCGACGCAAAGCATGCGCTATCTCGGCGAGGGACTGCACCGCAAATTCGGCTTCACGGTGGTCGGGCCGCGCTTGCCGGGCCACGGCACCTCGCCCGACGACATGGAGACCACCGGCTATCTCGATTGGCTGGGCGAAGCCGAGCGCGCGTTGCACGATCTCGTGCAGCGCAAGCGCAAGGTGTTCGTAACCGGCCTGTCGATGGGCGGCACGTTGACGCTCAACCTCGCGGCGCGCTTTCCGAGCGAAGTCTCAGCCATCGCGCCGATCGCCGCCGCGGCGGGGCTGGCGAGCGAAGCTTTGTCGGACGCGCTGGCGATCAATCCGGCGCCCAAGCGCCTGCCCGGCATCGGCTCTGACATCAAGGCGCCGGGCGTGGTCGAACTCGCCTATAAGGAAACGCCAGTCGCCTGCCTGCGCGAGGTCACCGTGCTGATCTCGATGACACGCGGGATGCTGAGCCGCATCGTCTGTCCCTCGCTCGTCATCCATTCGCGCGAGGATCACGTCGTGCCGCCGCGCAACGCGATGGATATCGTCGAGATGATCCGCGCCGACGATATCAGGCTGCTCTGGCTCAACAATTCCTATCACGTCGCGACGCTCGACAACGACAAGGCTTTGATTCTCGATCGCGTCGGCGCCTTCTTCCGCGAAATGGCGACGGCGTGAGGCGCAGCGCTGGTCTTTGCGTCCAACGATGAGTGCGCCGTCCTACGATCTCGCGATCATTGGCGGCGGCGTCAATGGGTGCGGGATCGCTCGCGACGCCGCCGGGCGCGGCTTGTCGGTCTATCTGTGCGAGCAGGGGGATCTCGCCAGCGGCACCTCGTCATGGTCGACCAAGCTCGTGCATGGCGGCTTGCGTTATCTCGAATATTACGAATTCCGTCTGGTGCGCGAGGCGCTGATCGAACGCGAAGTGTTGTGGCGCGCCGCCCCCCATATCATCGCGCCCCTGCGTTTCGTGCTGCCGCATCATGCCGGGCTACGGCCCGCCTGGCTATTGCGGCTCGGGCTGTTTCTCTATGATCACCTCGGCGGCCGGCGCCTGTTGGCGCCGACGCGGGTGCTCGATCTCGATCGCGACGCCGCCGGCGCGCCGCTGAAGCCTGGCCTGTTTCATCGTGGATTCGAGTATTCCGATTGCCGCGTCGATGATTCGCGGCTGGTCGTGCTCAACGCGCGCGACGCCGCCGACCGCGGCGCGGTGATCGAGACCCGCACGCAGGCCATCGGCGCCGAGCGCGGCCGCGATGGTTGGCGGCTTGCGGTGCGGGGGTCTGGCGCCGCCGGCGCGACGCGCACGATCCACGCCAGAGCTCTCATCAACGCCGCCGGCCCCTGGGTCGCCGACGTGCTTGCCGATACGCTGCGCACAACAGCGCAGGCGAAAGCGCGGCTGGTGCAGGGCTCGCACATCGTCGTGCGCCGCCTCTACGATCACGATCGCTGCTACATCTTCCAGAATGGCGACGGCCGCGTCATTTTCGCCATTCCCTATGAGCGCGATTTCACGCTGATCGGCACCACCGACCGTGACTATCACGGCGATCCCGCGCAAGCGCGCGCAACCTCCGACGAAATCGCCTATCTCTGCGCCGCGACGAACGATTATTTCGCGCAAGCGATAACGCCGGATGACGTGGTCTGGGCATTTTCCGGCGTGCGCGCGCTTTATGACGATGGCGCGAGCGAAGCGAAAGCCGCGACCCGCGATTACGTCCTCGACCTCGACGCCAGCGTCGCGACGGCGCCGCTGCTGTCGGTGTTCGGCGGCAAGATCACCACCTATCGCCGGCTGGCGGAGGCGGCGCTGAAGAAGCTCGCACCTCATCTTAGGCCGTGCGGCGCGCCGTGGACGGCGGGCACGCCGCTGCCAGGTGGCGATTTTCCCGTCTCGGGCCGCGCCGAACTCGCGCGCAACCTTGCCGCGCGCTATGATTTTCTCGACGCGCGCGCCGCCGAGCGGCTGGTCTCGACGTACGGCGTTCTGGCGACGCGCGTTCTCGGAGAGGCGCGAAGCCGCGCCGATCTCGGGCGTGGCTTTGGCGCCGATCTCAGCGAGGCCGAGGTCGGCTATCTCATGGCGCGCGAATGGGCGCGCAACGCCGAAGACATATTGTGGCGGCGCACCAAGCTTGGGCTTAGGATGAACGCCGCCGAGGCGGCCGAACTCGACGCCTTCATGGCGCAGACGCGTCCGCGTGAGGCGCAGCGGGGAAATGCGCGATGACCTATCTGCTCGCACTCGATCAAGGCACGACTTCGACGCGGTCGATCCTGTTCCGCCAAGATGTCAGCGTCGCCGCCGTCGCGCAGCAGGAATTCCCGCAGCATTACCCAGAGCCCGGCTGGGTCGAGCACGACCCTGAGGATCTCTGGCGGAGCGCCGTCGCGACGCTGCGCGAAGCACTCGCCGGCGTCTCGGTCGACGAAATCGCGGCACTCGGCATCGCCAACCAGCGCGAGACCACAATCCTCTGGAGCCGCAAGACTGGCCAGGCGATCGCCCCCGCCATCGTCTGGCAGGATCGGCGCACCGCCGAGCGTTGCGCAGCGCTCAGGGCCCAGGGTCTCGAGCCGATGATCGCCAAAAAGACCGGGCTGCTGCTCGATCCCTATTTCTCGGGCACCAAAATCGCCTGGCTGCTCGATCACGTCGAGGGCGCGCGCGCGCGCGCTACGGCCGGAGAGCTTGCCTTCGGCACCGTTGACAGTTTCCTGATCTGGCGGCTCACCGGCGGCGCCGTTCACGCAACCGACGCGACCAACGCCGCGCGCACGCTCCTCTTTGACATCCATCGCGGCGCCTGGGACGAGGCGCTTTGCGCCGCCTTTGACGTGCCGGTGTCGCTACTGCCCGAGGTGCGCGACAGTGCCGGTGATTTCGGGACGACGACGCCTGATCTCTTCGGCCGCGCTTTGCCCATTCGCGGTGTCGCCGGCGACCAGCAGGCGGCGACCGTGGGACAGGCCTGTTTCGCGCCCGGCATGCTGAAATCGACCTATGGCACAGGCTGCTTCGCGCTGCTCAATACCGGCGATCAGCCGGTCGCCTCAAAGAACCGGCTGCTGACAACGATCGCCTATCAATTGAACGGCCGGCGCACCTACGCGCTCGAAGGCGCGATCTTCGTCGCCGGCGCCTCGGTGCAATGGCTGCGCGACGAGCTTGGGCTGTTGACGGCGGCGGCCGAGGCGGGCGAGCTTGCGGCGGCGGCCGATCCCGCACAGGACGTCTATCTGGTGCCCGCCTTCGTCGGCCTTGGCGCGCCCCATTGGGACGCCGGCGCACGCGGCGCGATCTTCGGCCTGACGCGCGGCACCACGCGCAAGGAACTCGCGCGTGCCGCACTTGAGAGCGTCGGCTACCAGACCCGCGAGTTGATCGAGGCAATGCGAGCGGATTGGCCGGGCGCGGCGCAGACGGTGCTGCGCGTCGATGGTGGCATGACGGCCTCTGACTGGACGATGCAATTTCTCGCCGACATTCTGGAGGCACCCGTCGATCGGCCGAAGATCATGGAGACGACGGCGCTCGGCGCCGCTTATCTCGCCGGCCTCGCTGCCGGCGTTCTGCCGGCGCCGGAGACGTTCGCGCGTTCCTGGGCGCTCGATCGTCGGTTCACGCCAAACCTCGCTGCGGCGGCGCGCGAACGCAAGTGGCGCGGCTGGCGCGACGCGGTCGCTCGCACCCGCAGCCGGTGATGCGGCGATCGTGGCGCGTGACAGCCCGCCAGCGTTACGCGCCCGAGCCCCGCAGCACGCCGGCCAGCCGCAATGCGATCAGCCCCATCAGGCACGCCGCGCTGAAACCGTTGAGCGCGGCGAGCCGTGCGTCCTCCGCGGGCGTCAGCGCCATGATCGGCTGCCCGAACGCCGCCAGCGGCATCAGCAACGGCAAGATCGGCAGGCCGGCCGCAGCCAAGGTCAATAGCCGCCCGGAAAGCAGTGCCGCCAGCGCGATGCAGGGCAGCAGGAACAGCCCGACGCCGCTCTCTGGCCCCAGCAGCTTCATGCACCACACCGTGTTCACCGTGCCGACCACCCATAGCGCGGTGCGTGCCGCGCCCGGCTGCCAGCGCGCCAGCGCCGGGACGGCGAGAAACAGCGGCATCGCCCCCATGGTCAGGAAGGCTGCATGGCCGCGCGCCCAGCCCACCAGCGCGATGACATAAAGCGGGTAGAACGGCCCGTTCGCCCCCAAAACCAGCGCGACGAAACACGCCACCGCCGTCACCGGATCGGGATGCGATCCATAAGCGCGCATTGCGGCGCGGAGCGTCATCGAGGTCGCAGCCGATAATGGCTGATGCCCCACTCGCGGCCCTCGCGCGCGCCGAACAGGCCGGCGGTGGCGAGGAAGAAGAGGCGCCAGCGGCGCTTCCACAGCCCCGCCTCGCGGCCATAAACGGCGCGCAGGATCGGGTCGATCGCGGCTGCGTTCGCGTCATAGCGGGCCAGCCAGTCATTGGCGGTGCGCTGATAGTGCAACCCGCTCCAGCGCCAGTCGGCTTCCAGCGTGAAGTGCTCGTCCCATTGGCGGATCAGCCGGTGGCTCGGCATGATCCCGCCGGTGAAGAAATGCCGCGCGATCCAGTCGGCCTGGTCCTCATGGTCGAAAACATAGGGCACCGCGCGGTGGCTGAAGACGTGCAGGAACAGCCGCCCATTTGGATCCAGCCATCCATGCACACGCGCCAGCAGCGCCCGCCAGTTGCTCATATGCTCCCACATCTCCACCGAAACCACGCGATCGAACCGGGATTGGCCGGGATCAAAATGGTTCATGTCGGCGGTGATGACCTCGACAGTGTCGATGCCGCGCGCCCTCGCCGCCGCCTCGATGAACGCCCGTTGCGGAGCGGAGTTTGAGACGGCAACGATCTTCGCGTTCGGATAGCGTTCCGCCATCCACAAGGTCAGCGAACCCCAGCCGCAGCCGAGTTCGAGGATCCGCTGCCCGTCGGCGAGCTCGGCATGGGCGGCGGTTGCGGCCAGCGCGCGCTCCTCGGCCGCGTCCAGCGTGTCGGCCCCCTCGTCATAGAGACAACAGGAGTATTTCCGCCGTGCGCCCAACACCTGCGCGAAGAAGGCGGCCGGCAGCTCGTAATGTTGCGCATTGGCGGCCTCGGGCGTCCGCGCGATCGGGTAGGCGCGCATGCGCCGCGCGAACGCGCGCTCGGCCTCCGGCGGGGCGCGGTCGAGACGCCGGCTGGTCCGCTCTACCAGCATGGCGATTCCGGCCCGGGTCAACGCATCCGGCAGCGGCAAGCGCTCGACAGCGCCGGTGGCGGCGGCGACCAGGTTCATTTGAGGCTCCATTTCGGTAGCGGCAGGAACGGTCGGGTGCGCGCCTGATAGGCCCGATAGGCATCACCACGCGAGCGCAGCATCGCCTCCTCGAGCGGTGGAATGCCGGAAACATGCACTAATAACCCATACATGATCGCCGGCGCGGCCAGCGCCAGCGCGCCCAGGGGATGGGCGGCAGAGATCGCGAGCAGCGGCCACGCGCACCAGGCAAGGAACTCGAAGAAATAATTCGGGTGGCGTGACCAACGCCACAGCCCGACGGCGCAGACCTGGCCGCGATTGGCCGGGTCGCGGCGGAAGCGCAGAAGCTGCTCGTCGGCGGCATTGCCACCCAGGATCGCGATCAGGAACACCGCGACACCGGCGGCGTCGCGCAGGCCAAGCGGCGCAGGGTTACCGGCCGCGAGCCCTATGGCGAGCGCCAGCACCGCCGCCACCGCCGCCTGGATCTGCAGGAAGCCGAATAGGCGGCGCTGGAATGCATCCCCCCATTCGGCGCGTAGCTTCGCATAGCGGGCATCCTCGGCGCCGTTGCGGGTGCGACGGAGGATGTAAACACCGAGCCGCAGCGCCCAGAATGCCGCGAGCGCCGCCACCAACCAGCCGCGCGGCCCGGCCGCGCCCGCCACCAGCGCGTAAACGACCCCGGCAGCCCCGAGGGCGAAGGTCCAGATCACGTCCACCCAACCAGCGTTGCCGGTGCGACGTTGCACCAACCAGGCCAGCATCATCGCCAGCGACACCCCGGCCGTGACCGCGAGCACGATCATGCCGCGCCCCCGCCCTGCGCGATGAAACGCAGCGTCTCCCGCCGCACCGGCAGCAATGGCGCGAGCGCCGAGGCGAAACCGCCGATCAGCACGCGATGCCCGAGGCCGCGAAAGAGCCGCATCTCCACCGCTGCCCCCACCGCGCGCAGCCGCGCCGCCAGGCGCTCGGTGTTGCCGGGATCGACCACCCGGTCCGCCGTGCCGGCCGCGAGCAGCATCGGCGGCGCTGCAGCGGAGGCGTAGGTGATTGGCTGGCTCGCCGGCCAGGCGGCCTCGGGGCCGAAGATCGCCTTGAGGGTAGGGCTGCGGAGCGGCAGAAAATCATACGGGCCGGCGAGGCCAATCACGCCGGCGATGCGTAGCCCACCCGCTCCCGCCGCGCGCAGATAGCGCGGGTCGAGCGCCAGCAGCGTCGCGATCTGCGCGCCGGCGGAGTGTCCCATCAGGAATAACCGCCCCGGATCGCCGCCCAGCGTTGTCAGGAACGACCGCGCCCACGCGACAGCGGCGGCGGCATCTTCCATGAAGGCGGGGAAGCGGACCTCGGGATACAAGCGATAGTCGGGCACCAGGGTCACGATGCCGCGCGCCGCCAACGCGGCCCCGACGAAACGATAAATGCCGCGATCGCCTTCCTCCCAGCCGCCACCGTAAAAGAACACCACCGCCGGGACAGGCGCCGCGGCCGCGGCGCGGGCCGGGCTATAGACATCCAGCCTATGCCGCGGCCCCGGCCCATAAGCCACGCCCTGCCGTATCGTAATGCCACGCCGCGGCGACAGCCGGTTCAGCAGGTCGACGGTGAACCCGCCGCGCGCACGCACGGGTGACGCGAGGATGGCCGACACCGCGCTACATCCCGAGCAATGGGCGCACCAGCCGGCCGAGCCAGCTATGCGGGCGCAGATGATGCGTGGTGGCGATCAGGCAGATGCAGTCTTCGCCCGGCAAGGCGCGCGGGGTGTGGTCGAGGGCGGCGTCGGCCGCCATGAAATCGCCGGTCGCGAAAGTGCCGATGCCGTCGGAAAAGGCGCCAGACAGAACGCAGGTGGATTCGGGGCCGGTATGGCCATGGGTCAATAGCGCGCGGCCGGGGGCAACGCGGATCAAATCGAGCCGGCTGTCGGTTGCGTCGCGCGCCAGCAGCTTCATGATCGCGATGCCGGGCGCGACACGGCGCCAGCGCCCGGAGGCAAGGGCGGCGAGGTCGAGCGCCGGCGCGGCGGGCGCCGATTCGGGCGCCGCCGCGTCGAGCCGCGCCAGCGCCCGGGCGAGCGCGTCAGGCGCCATCGGCGCCGGCGGCAGCGCCTCCAACAACGCGCCGCCGGCGGCCTCGGCGGCGCGCAGGCCGGACGCGCAAACCGGACAGAGCGCGGCGTGGGCTTCGATCACCCGCGCGTGTGCCACAGGCATGGTGCCGGCGGCGCAGGCGATCAGGCTCGCCTCGGCTGGATGATGGTTGATCATTTGTCCTCTTCCAGCGCCGCGCGCAACCGGGCCATGGCCAAACGCAGGCGCGATTTCACGGTGCCGAGCGGGATCGCGAGCGCGGTCTCCACCTCGCTGTGCGAACGTTCGTCGAAATAGGCAAGGCGCAGGGCCTCCGACTGCTCTGCCGGCAGGGCTGCGATGGCGTCGTGCAGGCGGCGGGCGCGTTGGTCGGCCGCCAACACGTCATCAGCCGACACGAGTGGCGGCGGATCGTCGGTAGGGTCGGGCGCGGGGGCCGCACGGCGGGCGCGGCGCTGGCAGTCGATATGAAGGTTGCGCGCGATCGCGAAGATCCAGGCGGCGGCGGTGGCACGGCCGGGGTCGAATTGCGCGGCCTTCCGCCACACCGCGAGCAACGCCTCTTGCGCCAGTTCTTCAGCCGTTGCGGCATCGGCGCCACGCCGCTGCAGGAAGGATTTTATCCGAGGGGCGTAGTGCGAGAACAATGCGGCGAACGCCGCGCGGTCGCGGCTGCTGGCAACGACGCGGATGAGGGCCGCGTGCGAGGTCTCCCCCGACATATGGGTCATCGCGTCGGCCCCCGGCCAGGACGAGCCCGCCTCGGCCGTTCGCCGCACCGCCCATGACTGGCGTGAAACATACATGCCCCTCTTACGCAGACCCGGGCGCATTGGATCACGGCTAGCGCGGTGATCCAACGTGGCGGGCAGATCGTAGTTGCCTCCGGATAGCACAGGTAGCAAGGCAGATGCGGGGCACGGAGCGGCTGCGGATTGCGGTGGTGGGAACGGGCATCTCGGGCATGGCGGCGGCCTGGCTGCTCCACCCGGCCCACGACGTCACGATCTATGAAAGCGCATCGCGGCCAGGCGGGCACAGCTACGCCGTCGCGGTGCCGGGCGTTGCCGGCCACGTGCCGGTGGATATGGGCTTTATCGTCTATAATCCGCCGGCCTACCCAAACCTGACCGCGCTGTTTCAGCACCTCGACGTGCCGACGCACGCGTCTGACATGTCATTCGCCGTCTCCTTGCGCGGTGGCGGGCTGGAATATGCCGGGAGTGATCTTGCTGGGCTGTTTGGGCAGCGGCGTAATCTGATCCGCCCGCGTTTTTGGGCGATGCTGCGCGACATCCTGCGCTTTTACCGCGAGGCCGCGGCGGATGCGCGGCATTTGGATCCGGACACCACGCTCGGCGCCTATCTCGCTGCGCGTCGCTATGGGCCGGAATTCGCGCGCGATCACCTCTTGCCGATGGCTGCCGCGATCTGGTCGGCGCCGGCCGAGCGCATCGCGGCCTATCCGGCGCTGGCATTCATCCGTTTTTGCCAGAATCACGGGCTGTTGCTGCTGCGCGACCGCCCGCAATGGCGGAGCGTGGTCGGCGCGAGCCGCGAATATGTCCGGCGCCTGACCGCGCCCTACGCCGCCGCGATCCGCCTGAACTGCCCCGTCCGGGCCATCCGGCGCTTGCCCGATGGCGTTGCCCTGCGCGCCGCGGACGGGGTGGAAACCCGCTACGATCACGTCGTCATCGCAACGCACGCCGATCAGGCCTTGGCGCTGCTCGCCGATCCCTCGGCCGCGGAGGTGGCGCTGCTGGGCGCCGTGGGCAGCACCCGCAACGAAGCCGTGATGCACCGCGATCCGACGCTGATGCCGCGGCGCCGGCGGGTCTGGGCGAGCTGGAACTATATCGGCGGCGCCTCGGGCGATGCGCTTTGCGTAACCTACTGGATGAACCGGTTGCAGCATATTCCTGGCGCCGGGCCGGTGTTCGTGACGCTGAACCCGGTGCGCCCGCCGGCGCCCGAGACCGTGCTGCACCGTGCTCATTTCGATCATCCGCTGTTTGATGCCGCGGCCTTGCGTGCCCAGCGCGACCTGTGGTCGCTGCAGGGGCAGCGCCGCACCTGGTTCTGCGGCGCTTGGCTTGGGGCCGGGTTCCATGAAGACGGGGTGCAGGCCGGCCTCACTGTTGCCGAGGCGCTCGGCAGGGTGCGCCGGCCCTGGGGCGTCGCCAACCAGTCAGACCGTTTGCCGCCCCCCTCTGAGATGCAGGTGTCGGCGGCATGAGCATCTCGGCGCTTTATACCGGCACGGTGGTGCATACCCGCATGCGCCCGGTGCGGCACCGGTTGCGCTACCGGATGATGATGCTGCTGCTCGACCTCGACGAAATCCCGGCGCTGGCGCGGCGGCTGCGGCTGTTTTCCGTTGATCGGTTCAATCTGTTCGCCTTCGCCGAGCGCGATCATCTGGTGCCCGGTGCTGGCAGTCTGCGTGCGCAAGTGGAGGCGGGTTTGGTCGCGGCGGGGATCACCCCCGATGGCGGGCCGATCCGCCTGCTCGCGATGCCGCGCGTGTTGGGCAGCGTTTTCAACCCGCTCAGCATCTTCTTCTGCCACGCCCGCTCGGGTGCGCTCTGCGCCGTGCTGTATGAGGTCAACAATACGTTCGGCCAACGCCATAGCTACCTGATCCCGGTAGCGGGGCCCGGTCTGCCGATCCGCCAGGAATGCGCCAAGGGCTTCTATGTTTCTCCCTTCATGGACATGGCGTTGCGCTACCGCTTTCGGCTGATCCCACCGAGCGAGAGGCTGGGTGTGGCGATCGAAGTCCGCGACGCAACCGGCCCGGTGCTGACCGCTGGCGTTGCGGCGCGGCGCGAGCCCCTGACGGACGGTGCGCTGCTACGCGGTTTCCTGCGCCATCCCCTGCTCGCCGCCCAGGTGTTGGGTGCGATCCATTGGGAGGCGGCGAAGCTCTGGGGCAAGGGAATGCGCGTGCGCCCGCGCCCGCCGCCACCGGCTGAGCCTGTCAGCATCGTCCTGCCGGGGAGGGTTACGTGAGCGGTCGCAGCCTCGCCGGACCGGCGCCCTGGCTCCTTTCTCCCGGCCCGGCGCTGCTTGCGCGCGCGCTGGGTAGGATCGCGGCAGGCACGCTGACCGTGATCCTGCCGGGCGGCGCGCGGGTGCGCCATGTTGGCCCGGAACCGGGACCTGACGCGGTATTGGTGCTGCATCGCTGGCGCGCACTGCGCCGGCTGGCGACCGGCGGGGACATCGGCTTCGCCGAAGCCTATATCGATCAGGATTGGTCGAGCCCCGATCCGGTGGCCTTGCTGGACCTCGCTGCGCGCAATACGGCGCGCATTCCCGGCGCCAGTGGCGGCCCGTGGCCGGTCCGGCTGTGGCACCGGCTGCGCCATCTCGCCCGCGCCAATAGCCGCGCCGGCAGCCGGCGCAACATCATGGCGCATTACGACCTCGGCAACGATTTTTACGCGCAATGGCTGGATCCGGGAATGAGCTATTCCTCGGGGATCTACACCGATCCTGCGGTCGATCCGGTGGCTGGGCTAGAAGCCGCGCAGACGGAAAAGCAGGATCAGGTCTTGGCGTTGCTCGATCTGCGCCCCGGCCAGCATGCGCTCGAGATCGGTTGCGGCTGGGGCGGGCTGGCCGAGCGCATCGCCGCCGCCGGCGCGCGCGTCACCGGACTGACCCTGTCGCCGGCGCAGTTGCACTATGCGACCTTGCGCTTGGCGCAAGCCGGCTTAGCGCCACGCGCCGATCTGCGGTTGCAGGATTATCGCGACGTCGATGGCCGCTTCGATCGTATCGTTTCGGTCGAGATGATCGAGGCGGTGGGTGAGCGCTACTGGCCCATCTATTTCGAGACGCTGCGCGCGCGCCTTGCCCCGCGGGGCGTCGCCGTGCTGCAGGCGATCACGATCGCCGACGCGTGGTTCAAGGATTATCGCCGCGGCACCGATTTCATCCAGCACGCCATTTTTCCAGGCGGGATGCTGCCCTCGCCGGAGACGATCGCGGCGCTTGCGCAACGCCATGGGCTCGCGGTGCGGGCGCGCCAGAGCTTCGGCGACAGCTATGCCCTCACCTTGGCCGCCTGGCGGGCGCGGTTCCATACCGCCTGGCCGGCGATCGCGGCGATGGGCTTCCCGCCGCGGTTCCGCCGGCTGTGGGATTATTATCTCGCCTATTGCGAGGCCGGGTTCCGTGCCGGCCGCGTCGACGTGGGGCTATGGCGGCTGGAGCCGCGCTGACGCCGGGCCGGCACGCATCGGTGAACGCTCCCCCGCTGCACGGCTGAACGAGACATCTCATAAGCGGAGGCTGTGCATTTGCTTGGTGAGAAACCAGCCCTTGGTAAGGTCAGCCGTCGCGGCGCAGCCCGCCATAAGCCTGCCAGGTGACGCCGCACAGGAAGCCCGCATCGACCGGGAGATTTGACCCCGGTGATGGCGCTCGCCGCGTCACCGAGCAGCCAAGCAACGCTGCGGCCGATTTCCTCCGGTTCGACCAACCGGCGTAGGGCCGAAAGCCCCGCCAACCGCGCCTCCTCCATCGCGCCAGCATCGAGGCCGCGTTGCAACGCCGGCGTTCGGGTGAAGCCGGGCGAAACGGCATTGACGCGCACACCGCGCACGCCCCATTCGGCGGCCAGCGTCATGGTCAAGTTCGCGACCGCCGCCTTGGCCGGACCATAGCCATGCACTGGCGCCGATGACAGCGAAACGATCGAGGCAATGTTGACGATGGCCCTGGCCCCGCGCTTGGTCATGCGGCTGCCGATCTCACGACACATGACATACGTACCGCGCAGGTCGACGGCGATCTCGCGATCCCAGTCGGACATGCGCAGCTTGTGCGGCGGCGCCATGCGACCAAGCACGCCAGCGGCATTTACCAGCCCAGCGATAGGCCCACGCTGCGTCTCGATCGCCGTTACCTCACGCGCCACCGCCTCCTCATCAGACACGTCGAACGGCGTCGGCCAGACATCCTCTGCCGCCGCCGGAAATCGCGCGAGGTCGCACAGCAACGGCTGCATTCCCGCCGCGGCCACCGCCCAGCCGGTAGCCGCACCGATGCCGGAACCGCCGCCGGTGATGAGAACGAGTTTTTTCACGCTGTCGCTCCATCACCAGGTGTCGGCAAACCACCATAGGTGAGCCAGGACGGCGCCACCAACCAGCCGCAGTCAACGGGAAGATTGACCCCCGTGATGGCGCTCGCCTCCGCGCTACAGAGAAACGCGACCGCCCTGCCGATATCTTCCGGCTCCACCATCCGGCCAAGTGCGCTGAGGGCGGTCAGGGAGGAGATGTCTCGTTCGCCGCGGTCGATCGCCGCCTGCAAGGCAGGCGTGCGAGTATAACCGGGCGAGACACAATTCACGCGCACGCCCGCGCGCCCCCACTCCGCCGCGAGGTTTTGGGTCAAAGAAATAACTGCCGCTTTGGCGGGAGCATAGGCGTGCAGGGGCATTGAGCGCATACCCGCGATCGAGGCTATGTTGACGATGACACCGCGGCGACGCTGCGCCATGCGCGATCCAAACGCAACACATGTGACGTAGGTGCCGCGCTGGTCAATGCGCACCACCTCGTCCCAGACTGCCATGGGCAAAACCTTTGGCGACACCGGACGCTGGATGATGCCGGCACTATTGACAAGAATTTCCACCGGACCATGGATTTGCTCGATCGCTTCGACCACCCGCTCGATCGCATCCGCGTCACCAACATCGCCCGCGACCGCGTGGCCGCCGAGCTCCGCTGCGACGCGATCGGCCCGCGCGATATCGCAATCCAGCACGACCACTTCGGCGCCGCGTTGATGCAGCGTGCGCGCGCACGCAGCTCCTATGCCGCTGGCGCCGCCAGTAATAACGGCGAGGCCATTCAATTTGCCCATTATGTCCTCAAGACTCCCCTCATTTTCACACCGCCCCGAACGTCTCGGCGAAGACGGGCA